>CAZJNP010000357.1:0-3785 GCA_964547355.1 uncultured Calditrichaceae bacterium | reverse complement strand
ATAAAAATACTCCGTAGAAAACGAAGGTTCGATTCAAGCCTCTCTGAGTAAAATCCGGATAATTTACGTGTCGCAGAGAGAATTGATGCATAATAGTTCGTTTGGTAGTTCCTGCCAGGTAAATAGAGATAATATTTTGTGGGGATAACAGCGAAGGGAGAGTAACCATGTGGCGTTATTTTTTTATCCTAGCTATTGCATGTCTGGCGACGTCTCTTTCCGCGAAAATCATACGCGTTCCAGATGATTTTACATCCATCCAGAACGCCATCGATGCCGCCACAGACGGGGACACCGTAATGGTGGCCCGGGGACAATATACGGAAAATATCGATTTTAACGGGAAAGCCATTTTACTGACCAGCCATTTTCTTTTTTCGGCCGATGAGGCCGATATCACGAACACGATTCTCGATGGCGGCCAGAATAAAAGTGTGGTTCAGTTTGTTTCCGGAGAAGACAACCTTTCTGTTCTGACAGGTTTCACGATTACCAACGGCGCCGGATCGCGCGGTGGCGGTATTCGGTGTGTAAAATCAGGACCAACGCTGAAAAACTTATATATTTTTGGTAATCACGCTTTCTACCAGGGAGGTGGTATTTCGATTAGTAGTTCAGCCAATCCTGTTCTGGTTCATGTCAAAATTTATGATAATATCGCGGATGTCCGTGGCGGCGGGCTATATATCGGTAAAAATACCCGCGTCCGGATCTTTGCTTCTGATGTTGTAGAAAATAAAGCAAAATATGGCGCCGGGTTGTACTGTCATGGAGCAGTGGCCGATCTTTTAAACATGTCTGTTTCAAAAAATTTTTCCGATCAGGGGTTCAGCGCCGGGGCCGGTATTTATGTTGACGACGCCAAGCTGTCTTTACATGGTGTCCGGATTGTAAATAATAGGGCGGTCACGAGAGGGGGCGGTTTCTTTATTCAGGGTGCATCGGAACTGACCTTTGATCCAGACGGACGCTGCACGATTTATGACAACAGCGCGTACGAAGGGACTGATTTATTTTCCGAGTCGGAAGGCATAGTTAATGTGTATTGTGACACTTTTACCGTCAAGAAGCCTTACGGCTTTCACGCATGGCCGACAGAAAACTTTACCTTTGATATTTTCACAGGAAGAATCCAGCAGATTCAAGCGCATGCATTTGTCGATCCCGTTAACGGGGATGACGCGAATGCTGGAACGCAGGAATCCGAGCCATTAAAAACGTTACGACAGGCGTATAACCTGGCGTTCGCAGACAGTCTTCATCCCTTAACGATACATCTTGCTAAGGGGAAATATGCATACTCTACCAATCAAGAAATATTTCCCATTAAAATGCATAATTATATTTCCTTAGCAGGTGCATCTGCGCCAGATGTGATTTTGGACGGTGAAAAGAAAAGTACGCTTTTAACTTTAAAATCCGTGAAAAACATATCCATTGAGAAGGTAACTTTAACCAATGGATTTGCGGAAAACGGCGGAGCGGTATATTGCGAACAGTCCCAGGCGGAGTTTTTACACGTGATTTTTAAAGGAAATGAGGCCGAAAAAAACGGTGGAGCAATGTCCGATAAGCATGGACAGATTCTTGTTCACTATTCGTCCTTTAATAAAAATAAAGCCGGACTGAACGGCGGCGGAGCATATCTGTTTTCCAGCCACATTGTGTTTGACTCGGTTAGTTTTTTGGAAAATGAGGCTTTTGACAACGGTGGGGCTATCTATATTCAGGAAGGTTTGCCGGAGTTAAGGAGATTGTTGATTCGAAACAATTCTTCCGGTACGCGCGGCGGGGGAATATGTTGCAAGTATAATGGCAATGCCATTATAGACAGTTTAACGATTATGGAGAATCAGTCAGAAGTGCGTGGCGGGGGAATCTATTTGGGTAACGGATCAGATGCACTAGTGAAGCATAGTAAAATTCTATACAATGTATCACGGTATAACGGGGGCGGCGTTAACGTGTACCAATCGCAACCCCATTTCAATAACGTTCTTATTCAGGGTAATGCGGTTTCAGACGATTATACCAGCAACGGCGGGGGGGTGTTTATCATGGAAGCCGTGCCTGAATTCGCGGGAACCGTCATCAAAGAGAACCGGGCGCAATACGGAGGCGGTATTTATTTTTATGGTGATGCCGTTGCCCTATTCAGTGATTCATTGTTAAGCTCCATCTTTTTCAATCAAGCCCGGAAAGGGAGTGATCTATATGTGGGAAAATACCCCTCAGACACCATTACCGTAAACCTTGATACGTTCACCGTGGTTGATCCCGATATCCGTGAAGTTTACTATCCTGACCGCTGCGTATTTCATATCAAACATGGTATGTTGGAACGAGTGAACGCCGATGTGTATGTGAGTCCAGACGGTTCCGATTTAAACGATGGTCTTACTCCTGAGACGCCCATAAAAACCATCCATTTTGCCATATCGAAAATCACATTGGATAGTATAAACCATAATACGATTCATTTAGCGAATGGTGTTTACAGTCTAGCAACGACGGGTGAATTTTTTCCTATCCTGCTACCAAGTTATATCCATATTAGAGGAATGCATCCTGAGAAAACGATTTTGGATGGCAGTAAAGCAAGATATGTTTTGGAATCAAGAGATGGAAAGTGTGGGATTAAACTCCGGTCTTTAACCGTCAGCGGAGGAGAAACAGGAATCATTTGTGAGTACACCCAAATGGATTTACAGAATCTGATTATTAAAAACAGCCGGAATGGGTTTGGATTGGAAATAAGAAGCCTTTCTTTTATTACTGCGGATAGTGTGAACATTACAAACAACGGTAGCTTAGGCAAGTATGGTGGTGGAATTTTGAGTGAAAATTCCACAATAGAAATCAATAATTCAAAGATTCTTTCAAATTACGGTACCGGCATAAGAGCCCGGAAATCAAAACTAATAATTGAAAATGCTGTAATAAAATACAATCGTTCAGATGATGACGGTGGCGGAATAGCAAGTATTTTTAGTAGCTTGTTCTTACGGAACGTGCTCATTTCCCGTAATTTTTCGTGGAAAAAAGGAGGCGGAATTTATATACATTCCTCAATGGATTCCGTCTATCTTCCTTCGGTTTATCTAAATCAAGCGCATCAGGACGGCAATGATATCCATGTGGTTAATGATGAACCAATGAAAGTGATTGTTGATACTTTCACCGTCGCATCAAAAGACAAATACTTTTTTTCATCCTATTTTGATAATACGGAATTACGCATTCACTCTTATTATTTAGAGCCTGTAGCAGCAGACCTTTATGTTAGCCCGAGCGGAGACGACACAAATAGCGGAACCGAATCATCCGCCCCTTTAAAGAATATTTTTACGGCCTTGGCAAAAATAACTGCCGATAGCACCCATCCGCGCACGATTATATTATTGCCAGGTACCTACAGTTTTAGCGAAACCGGAGAAGTTTTTCCTCTTCCTGCTAAGAGCTATGTCACCATACAGGGCGCCGGAGCAGATAATACTATTTTGGATGCAGAGGACAACGGTTCACTATTTTGCCTTTCACAAGATACTTCGGTGGCTATGAGGCATTTCACTCTCCTGAACGGGCACTCCATGCGAGGCGGCGCGATGTATTCTTCTAAGTCGATTTTAGAATTGAAAAACATTATTATTAAAAACAATGTGGCTGAATACAACGGTGGTGGTATTTATTCCTATAATGATTATAGCTTAGATCTTGTAAACGCGCTCATTTATAATAATTATGCATCAAATAAGGGTGGCGGTGTTTTCCTCGGTAAATTACAC
>CAZJNP010000356.1:0-3798 GCA_964547355.1 uncultured Calditrichaceae bacterium | reverse complement strand
GGACTAGCATAATTCTTGGCGTTTTTATCGCTAGCGCTTTTGTTTTGACTTTTTGCAGTACGAAAACCGTAACGATGACCGTTTTGCGACCGGCGGAAGTTAATCTGAAACATTACTCAAAGATCGCGTTGGGCGATTTTGTCAATCCTCGCGGCAAAATTGATCAACACGCACGTGATGTGGCCGACCTTTTAACTTCCCGCATGATTGCTTCCGGACGTTTTGAAGTGGTTGACCGTGAGCATCTTAAAACGATTCTAAAGGAACAAACGTTAGCCGCATCGGGATTGATCGACGAAACATCGGCTCCTGAGTTGGGCAAACTGCTGGGCGCATCGGCCTTGATTTTCGGCCGGATTCAGCAAGACCGCTACAAAGAAGAACTGACCAAGGACGACCCTTACAAAGACAAAAAAGGCAACACCCATCAGCGACAGCGCAGAAAGGGTGTGTACAGTCTTACCGCCATCATCAAAATCATCGACGTGCAGACTGGTAAAATATTGACGGTAAAGGAAATTCCAGTAACGGAAACCAAACAGACTTCCGCTTTGGATAAAAAACCACCGGTGATCGACCGCCAGGCGTTGTACCAACAATGTCTCAATAAATTGGCCGATCGATTCATGCAAGTGGTGGCGCCCTATAAGCAGCAGGTGCGGGCCGCTTTTGTTATGGATGATCATCTTCCGGAAGCTAAAAATGCCGTGGCCATGTTCAAAGCCGGAGAATGGGATTCCGGTCTGGCTTTGTTAAAACAGGCGGTGCGCAAACCGGGGCTAAAAACGGAAGTCCGCGCCAAGGCTTTTTATAATCTGGGTCTGGCCCAGATGTACTTGGGACAACACGACCAGGCCATCGAAAATTTAAAGAAAGCCCTTAATCTGAAGCCGGATGAAGGCCGGTATCAAAAAGCCCTGAAAAAGGCCAAAAAAGAAAAAAGGGAAGCACAGCGCTTAAAGGAGCAACTTTAATTATTTTGAGAATAAAGGAGCCGATGATGCGGAAATTTCTTAGCAGTCTGATTTTGTTATTTGTATTAATTAGTTTTGGAAACGCCAAAACTTACAACGGATGGCCTCTGGCGCATACCTTTTCCATTGTGGCTGTGGATGAGGAAACCGGGGATATCGGTGTGGCGGTGCAATCGCACTGGTTTTCGGTAGGGTCTATCGTTTCCTGGGCCGAAGCCGGTGTGGGCGCAGTGGCTACTCAGTCATTTGTCAATCCGGCCTTTGGGCCACGAGGACTGGAACTGATGAAACAAGGAAAAACGCCGCAAGAAGCCATGGATCAGCTACTTACCGAGGATGACGGTCGGGATTTTCGGCAAGTGGCTTTCATAAATGATAAAGGTCAGGTGGCCGTTTATACTGGTAAAAAGTGCATCGCGGACGCGGGACACATCAAAGGAAAATACTATTCCGTTCAGGCTAATATGATGTTAAACGATCGGGTCGTTCCGGCCATGGCCGAAGCTTTCGAAAAGAGCAAGGGGCCGTTAGCCGAACGAATGCTGGCGGCATTAAAAGCAGCGCAGGCGGCAGGCGGGGACATTCGAGGCCAGCAATCTGCGGCAATCTTGGTCGTACGCGGAACGTCTACAGGTAAACCCTGGCAGGACCGGCTGGTTGATCTTCGGGTTGAGGATCATCCGCAGGCGGTGCAGGAAATGGAACGGGTGCTGAAAGTTTTTCGGGCCTATGGGCACATGAATAACGGCGACATGGCTGTGGAAAAGGGTCAGGTGGATCAGGCGCTTGAGGAATATGGCACTGCTCAAAAAATGTTTCCGGATAATCTGGAAATGAAATACTGGACGGCTGTATCGCTCGTGAATATCGGAAAACTGGATCAGGCGTTACCGCTTTTTAAACAGGTCTTTTTGAAAGACGCAAACTGGATAGAATTAACCCGGCGTATCGTACCCAATGGGGTGTTGAAAGCGGACGAAACGACGTTAAATAAAATATTCGAGTCAGCACGAAGAAAATGAAAAAATCGGTTACACTTCTTCTTGTGGGTCTCTTCATTTTGTCTTCCTGCTCCAGCGTTACTTTCGTGAACAGAGAGAAGATCAATCCGAATTATGCCGGGCAGATCAATTATCTTGGGCGAACAAAAGGGGGGAAAGTTCTGCTGGAGAACGGTCGGGTTTTTCGGGCGAAAAAGATTTCGGTAAACAATGATTCGATCAGGTTTGTGGAAGTCGTCGCGGGAAAAGAGGAGCAATACGCCGCTAAGGAAGTGAAAGCCATTAGTTTTAAGAGCAGAGTAACCGGTTTCGCCTATGGCACGGTAGTGGGATTTTTTTCCGGTATTTTAGCCGGATACATGTATTTAAGAGGAGATACGAGCGGCGATATGTCTGGTTTGTTTGTTGCTTTTAGCGCCGCCGCGGGAAGCGCCGTTGGCGGATTGATCGGAATGTTAAGAGGGGTTGATATTAAATATGTTTTCACGGACAAAAAGGAGAAAGGAAACAGCAAAATAGGAAGGAGTAAATAAAAGGATTTTTTAGGGCTATTTGACAAGGGGCCCATTTAATCAAAGATCTTTTTATCAGAGATGGGCATTCTCGTCTGAAAAGATCATGGCATGCTAACTATTACTCAAATGGTAGGGTAGATGGATATTGAACAATTTATTACCGAAGCAAGGAAGAATGCGATCAATTTGTTTAATCTGTCAACGGACGATGGAATGCAAAATTTAATCAATGAAGTAAAAAACTGCAAAGACCCTCATCTTACGCGTAAGTTGCTTACCGAGTTAGGGGAAGTTTTTCTGCGCAGCCTTAACCAAAAAGATTACCTCTCCAGGTTTTCAGTTTGTGCGTTGTTGCTCCGCGGTGGATTGTTTTTTTTGCCGGGTTTTCTGAAAGCAGAACATCATTTGGAACTCGCCTTTCTCAGTCCGGCTCGGGACAGAGAGATCGATTTTGTTTGTAACGGTCCCCAAATGCTCAAAGGAAACAACGCGCTGGTGCTCGATGTGGTTACGGATACGGGCCAATCGTTTATTGAAGCGGCGCGTTTCTTGAAAGAGCGGGGAGCGAACAGTGTAACGGTAGGCGCTTTGTTTGGTTCGCTATCCAGCTTGAAAGTTTTAGCCGCCAACGAACACATTGATCATATTTTAATTTTGGACGATGAAAATACAAATGTTAACGGTTTTCTACTGCCGGACGTTAACTATGATGTTGGTGATCTGGTGATGAAATCGGTGATTCAAATTGCTCACATCGATTAAACATTAAGTTTCGATAACAATTATCCGCCAACCGGTTGTTGAATGGTTGCATAATACGCACAATGTTCCTTAAGCGGACACTCATGGCATAAAGGGTTCCGTGCCCGACAGATTTTTCGTCCATGCCAGATCAACCAGTGGTGGGCGTCTGACCATTTTTCTCTGGGAATGTTTTCCATTAACTGCTTTTCCGTTTCCAGTACATTATTGGCGTGTGCCAGACCGATCCGGTTGCTAACCCGAAAGACATGCGTATCCACGGCAATGGCAGGGAAATCGGTAGTAATGCTTAACACCACATTGGCCGTTTTTCTGCCGACGCCGGGCAATTCCATTAATTCCTCACGGGTCGTGGGGAGTTCTCCGTTATATTTTTCCGCTAAAATTTTGCTGGCTGCGATGATGTTTTTGGCTTTAGAATGATAGAGGCCTACGGTTTTAATGTACGGCTCCAATTCTTCGACGCTTAGTTGGGCCATGGCTTGGGCGTCGGGAAAAGCATTGAACAGTTCTTTTGTTACGATGTTTACCCGCACATCCGTACTC
>CAZJNP010000355.1:0-3813 GCA_964547355.1 uncultured Calditrichaceae bacterium | reverse complement strand
GAAAGATACCAATCGGAAAACTATACTTTATTTCCTAGTCACATTAAACCAACCGAAGCGAATGTCCGTTTTGCCGGGAATGATTCTTTTATGCTCTACACAACCCGGATATGGTTGGACAAAATCCACAGCCGTTTTTTGCGATGCACTTCCACACGGTACACCCCCTTTTCCGTAACCCGAAACCGGGGTACCTCATCCCGGCTGACGGCGACCCGGCGTCCGTTAAATATTAATGTGCATTCAGCGGCAGCCGGAAGTGTCACCTGCAACGTAGTCTCCGGTTTTAAAGATATCGTTTGCCCCATAATGGCCCGATCATCAGGATTTTCACCCCAAAAGCGAAATGCATCTGCATTACCCAGATAGTTGTGACTGATAAAGCTGTGTCCCCGTCGCAAGGCCTGGTAAATAATTTGCAAGGCGCGTTTGGGCGGTATGGCGGGCCGGACTTCCTCCCACGTTAACACATGCGTGCGAATGGTGCGGAAAGAAACTTTGTACGGAAAAATTTTTTTAGGAATAAATCCCCATAGCTTATGGATATATCCGTGGGCATCCACCCCGCCAATGGCGGGTACTTTCCGGGTGATATTCAGCTCATCCCATTTTTTCAGGGTTTCCTGTTTGGGAGCTATGATCGACCGACGCGGGTGCAATGCGCGTAAGTATTTATTCTTGTGCGTCAACCCTTCCATCCATTCCGACATCTGGTTCCAGATTTCGATACCATCGAAACAGTCCGAATCCCACAACGTCCATGGATACGGCGGATATTCCGGCATGCTGGAACGGCTCTCATGGGGATGGGCAATGAATCCGAATCCACCCTGAGCCCGTACCCGGCAAAGATAGTCCTGCGCCGATAAAGGATGCGGGATCGGTTCGCGGATATTAAACGCCAGGTAATGATTATGATCCCGGGCGTCGTTGATTTCGCATCCCACTCCGACCAACACGCGCCCGTACCAGCCTTCCTGTCCTTCCAATTTACCGCGAATGGTGTTGTGGTCAGTAATCAGCAAAAAATCCACATCCAGTTCGTTGGCGATGGCGGCAATCTGTGGGATGGTTTTGGTACCGTCGCTAAAAGTGGAATGTACGTGAATAATTCCGGAATAATGAAAAATGTCGTGTGTTTTTTGGGTCATAAAATTCCGCGCTTTCTCCGGGTTCATTCAAAATTTGTTCAGTGTGAATCCATCTGCAAAATCGCCTGTCCTAACAAAACGCCGAGGCAGTCGGCCAGTAAATCCTTGTAAGAAGATACGTGCCCGGGCCTGAAATAGTCCAACACTTCCTTACCAATGCCAACAGACAGGGTAAACGTCATGGCTGAAACTTGCGCCTGGCGGTCGTCATAGTCATAAAAACGCTGCAGAGATTTTGCCGTTGCGATGGTCAGCATCATACTTCCCAGAAGATGTTGCCCCTTGTCCGGACTGTTCCAGGAATCCGTTACCACTGGTTTTGCCACGGAATCGGCACAAATCAGCGACATTTTTTTTGCAGAACCATACTGAATTGCAAACGCACCCTGCGCCCGGGTAAGCGTGGCCATTAAAAAAATCAACAGCAATAAACATGCGCTCTTAAAACGGCACATATATACGAACTCCTAAAAAACGTTTCGGATCCAAAACCAAGGTCATTTGCATGGCCCGATCGAATTTATACAAATAAGCGCCTGCATAAGCGTCTGCGATGGTGATCAAATAGGACAGGCCGAAATACCAGCTAAATTTCGACCGTTCCTCCCTGTATTTTACATCACGGGTATCACGGTATTTGCGGTCGTTCAGCGCAATCTGGTAACCCAGGTAGCCATTGAGCAAAAAATAGCCAGCGGCTTTCCAATAAGTTTCCACATACATTTGCCCCCAGCCGGGCAATGCTGCGGAACGTAAAGCAGCGCCCCAGGGAGATTTTAACGGTCGATCGTTCAACAGACCGCCTTGCCACCCGCGGGGTTTTTCGCGCAGGGCGGCATCGGTAACGTCTAACAGATTTAAGGTGTAGATGAACAAAGCCGCTCCGGCGTTTGCCCGCAGCAAACTGAGATGTTTCTGCCCACCGTTTTTATGGTAGTAATACCAGTGAAATGCGGTACGATAATAAAATACTGCGGCGGCGGAATAAAGCACCGCGCCCTGCACCAGTCGCTCCTGATAAATCTGTCCCCAGCCCGGCACAAGGACGGAACGAACCAGCGCCCCGGTAAAGGTCGGTTCGGGTAATGAGTCCGTTATCGAATTCCCCTGCTGTCCCAATACAATATTTACCGCAAAAAGAATCATTAAAAACAATAAAATCAATTTAGATTTAATTCTAACAGAAAGATAAAACGAGCGGGCGTATTTTAGCATTTCCATAAGAGTATCTTAGCAAATAATTTCCAGCGCATTGGGGATAATTTCCACTTCCAGATGTTTCAGCCGGGTTTCCAGCAACTCGCCGTCGGCATGCAAAGCAAATCCCTGCTCCGATTGAATCGTAAGAGACTTGGCCCGATGCATAGACACACGCGGGTCTTCCTTATGTTTACCGGAATATACTTTGGCTAAATTACGCAAAATAGCGGTCAGTGACATATTTTTTATGATGCATAAATCGAGCAGGCCGTCATCAAGCGCGGCATCAGGCGTCAGTAAAAAACCGCCGCCCATGGAACGACCGTTGCCCACACTTACCATAAAAAAATCTTCTGAAAAACGCTGTCCGTCAAAAGAGATTTCGATTTTATTTGGTTTATAGGTAAGCAATGTTTTCAGCACGGAGGCCAAATAGAGCGCGTTACCGCGCATGTAGCGCATCCGGTTGCTGGTTAGCACGACCCACGCATCAAATCCGATGCCCAAACCGTTATGGAAATAACGATCGTTAGCTCGTCCCACGTCTATGCGTTTGCGGCGTCCATTGAGTAGTGTTTGAATGGCCTGATTCAAATCAAAAGGGATTTGAGTGGAGCGTACAAAATCATTTCCGGTACCCACTGGGATAAGACCTATGGTTGTTGAATTGTTATAAATTCCGTTCAAAACTTCATTAAACGTCCCATCCCCACCCACCACCACGCATACAGGGAAATCACTGGATGCTTTAAGCGCCAGTTCCGCGGCGTGCCATGGCCTTTGGGTAAAAGCCATATCGAAATCCACTTTAAGTTCTTTTAATCGGGAGCGTAATTTATCGGCTATGGCTTTTGCTTTTCCACGTCCGGACGTAGGATTGACAATAAAGAAGTAGTTTGACGTCATATGCCTTTTCTTTTAGAGTTTAACTTACAGTGGCAATACAATCGATTTCTATGGACACATCTTTTGGCAGCCGCCCCACTTCAACGGTAGAACGTGCCGGCAGAGCCTTGCCAAAATAGCGGGCATAAATCTCATTTACCTTGCTGAAATCTGCCATATTTTGTAAAAAGATGGTCGTTTTCACCACCTGATCCATGGAGCTTCCGGCCGCTTCGAGTACGGCTTTTAGATTTTCCAGCACGCGTACCGTTTGCTCCTCCACCCCGCCGTCAATCAATTGTCCGCTCTCGGGATCAATAGCGATTTGCCCGGAAGTAAAAATGAACGATCCGGCAACGATGGCCTGCGAATAAGGACCGATCGGTTGCGGCGCCCTGTCGGTAGTAATAATTTTTCTTTCCATTACCTAGCTCCTGCTTATGTGCTGTAAACTTAAAATAGGCAAAGGGTTAATTGATGTCAAGAATAGATCGTCTTTGAAATTACTTTACCCACACCAGTTGATAACGATCATCAGGAATGTGTGTAACGTGAAACCTACCATTCCTACAAAACC
>CAZJNP010000354.1:0-3815 GCA_964547355.1 uncultured Calditrichaceae bacterium | reverse complement strand
CTGCTAAAAGAGAACATCAAGAATAGAACAAATAACGTTGCGAGTAATATTTTTATTGATTTCATCGGTCGGTACCTCATTTAAAGTTTTCCAGTGGGAACAATTCAAAATAATATTCATTGAAGATTAATGTCAAGCAATTAATGGACGATTTTTAAATATGTGCGTCGAAATATAATCGACGGACGGATCGTTTTAACTTGACAGTACAAAATGGATCGTCTAAATTGGTATACAGAAAAAAACAAATTTTAATAGGTAGATAAAGATGAAAAACAATTTCACCAATCGGGTATCAAAAGTTATCCGTTTTTCCAAAGAAGAGGCCATGCGTCTCGGGCATGATTATATCGGCACCGAACACCTTCTTTTAGGTATTATTAAAGAAGCCGAAGGTATCGCTGTAAAAATCCTGCAAAACCTGGGCGTCGATCTGGCTAAATTGAAAAAGGCCATAGAAGACTCCACAGCCCCATCGGGGGGAACGATGACCATCGGCAACCTGCCGTTGTCCAAAAGAGCGGAAAAGGCGCTTAAGATGACCTATATAGAAGCCAAAAACTTTAAGAGCGATGTGATCGGCACCGAGCATTTACTTTTGGCCATTTTGAAGGAAAAAGACAGTCTCGCTGCACAGATTCTGCTCACTTTTAATGTGGATTATTCTGCTGCCTACAACGAGTTGGAAAATATTCTGGCCGGAAAACCCTCCACACCGGCGCCCAAACACGTGCCTAAAAAAACCAAAACCCCGGCTCTGGATCACTTCGGACGCGACCTGACCCAGCTCGCTCTGGAAGGAAAACTGGACCCGATCATCGGGCGGGATAAAGAGATTCAGCGCGTTGCTCAGATTTTGGCGCGCCGTAAAAAGAACAACCCCGTGCTTATCGGTGAGCCGGGTGTCGGTAAAACCGCCATCGCAGAAGGCCTGAGTCTCCGTATTGTTCAAAAAAAGGTGTCACGTATTTTGCACAATAAGCGCGTGGTGGCTTTAGATATGGGTTCCATTGTGGCCGGTACCAAATATCGCGGCCAGTTTGAAGAACGGATGAAGGCGATCATGACCGAACTGGAAAAAGCGGACGATGTCATTCTGTTCATTGATGAGTTACACACTATCGTGGGCGCTGGTGGCGCATCCGGCTCGCTGGATGCCTCCAATATGTTTAAGCCGGCCCTGGCCCGCGGGGAACTGCAATGCATCGGCGCTACAACTCTGGATGAATACCGCATGTATATCGAAAAAGACGGCGCCCTGGAGCGGCGCTTCCAGAAAGTAATGATCGAACCAACGTCGCCGGAAGAAACGCTGGAAATCCTCTATTCGGTAAAAGATCGGTATGAGGCGCATCACCATGTAAAATATTCCGACGCCGCCATCCAGGCCATCATTCGGCTATCAGAAAGATATATTACAGACAAAAACTTCCCGGACAAAGCGATCGATGTTCTGGACGAAGCTGGTTCACGCGTACATCTGGACAACATCTTTATTCCCCAGGAGATTCTCGATCTGGAGCACGAAATTGACCGCATCCGGGTGGAAAAGGAATCCTTGGCAAAAATGCAGGATTTCGAGCGGGCGGCGCAACTGCGCGACATGGAACGCAGCTTAACCGAACAACTGGAAGAAGCGCGCATGCGCTGGGAAGAATCTGAAGAAACCCGCATTGCCACGGTTACCGAGGACGATATCGCTGCTGTGGTTTCTATGATGACCGGCATCCCAACCCATCGCATTGCGGTGAGTGAATCGGAAAAACTCATGGATATGGCCAACGTTCTCAAGAAAAAAGTCATCGGCCAGGACGAAGCCGTTGAATCCATCTCCCGGGCCATCCGACGTGCCAGGGCAGGTCTGAAAGACCCCAACCGCCCCATTGGCACTTTTATCTTCCTGGGGCCGACAGGCGTTGGTAAAACTTACCTGGCAAAACAGCTGGCCGAATACCTGTTCGAAAACAAGGACGCCTTAATCCGGGTCGACATGAGTGAATATATGGAAAAGTTTACCGTTTCACGCCTGATGGGTTCGCCTCCCGGATATGTGGGCTATGAAGAAGGCGGTTTATTAACAGAGAAAGTGCGCCGCCATCCCTATTCGGTCATTTTGCTGGATGAGATCGAAAAAGCCCATCCCGACGTGTTCAACCTGCTGTTACAGGTGATGGACGACGGTGTGCTTACCGATTCTCTGGGACATAAGGTGGATTTTAAAAATACGATTTTGATCATGACTTCCAATGTTGGCGCGCGAGATATCCGAAACGTGACCAGCTTCGGCTTTACCAACAGCGCCACAGATGACAAGCAGCAGAATATTAAAAACAAGATCACCGTCGAGTTAAAGCGCACGTTTAATCCGGAATTCTTAAACCGTATCGATGACATTGTCTTCTTTAAACAGTTCGATAACGAGGCAGCTGCAAAAATTGTTGAACTTTCGTTAAAAGAGCTGTCGGCAAAGTTAGCCGAGCGGCAGATCGAGTTCCAGTTGACTGACGGCGCAAAGAAATTCATTGCTGAAAAAGGCTTCGATCCATTGTACGGAGCGCGACCACTCAAACGGGCCATTCAGAAATACATCGAAGACCCGATTGCCGATGAACTCATCAAAGGCACCTTTAAAGACGGCAGTATAATTCAAATCAAGATGAAGAATAAAAACGAGCTTAGTTTCACCGAAATCGGCCATAAAGAAGGCGTCGAAGAAAAAGGACCTAAAAAAGATGTGAAAATAGAATAAAGCCTCCCTTCATTTGCCCTCAAAAGCCTGAACGAATTTTCGTTTGGGCTTTTTTAGTTTTTCATGTATATTCAGCCAGTTTTTTTAATCAGAGGTTTTCTATGTCTTTAAAAATTGACTTCTCCAACGTTATCAACAAAAATATTGGTCCTGAACACGGACTGGATCTCAATGAGCTTGAGCGGTTGGTTCCGCAGGGAAAATCGGTACTGGAAGCATTGCGTGCAAAAGCCGAGTCCGGCGAGGTTGGCTTCTTCAAACTACCGCAAGAAGAAAGCGTCGTAGAAGAAATCGTCAATTATGCCAAAGTAGTTCGCAGCCGCTTTGAAAATTATGTGCACATCGGTATCGGCGGCTCTGCGCTGGGGCCCATTGCTTTGCAATCTTCTCTGTTAGATTCCTACTATAATTTAACCCAATCCCCGAAAATGTTCTTTCCGGACAATGTGGATCCGGATTGGCTGCATGATTTGGCGGAAAAGATCAATCCGGCCAAAACGCTGTTCCACGTGGTGTCCAAATCCGGCGGTACGGCCGAAACTGCGGCGACTTTATTGTTTTTTATGAAATATCTGGTGGATGCCGTCGGGGAGAATTTTTACAAAAACCTGCTATTTACCACCGATCCCGTAAAAGGTTTGTTAAACCGTATTGCCGGAGAATATCCCGTCAAATGTTTCCGCATTCCGCCTGGAGTAGGCGGGCGTTTTTCCGTGCTATCGCCGGTGGGCCTGGTTTCAGCGGCTATTTCCGGAATCGATATTCAGGAACTGGTCAGCGGAGCTGCGGAAATGGCCGTACTTTGCGACCGTAACGACCTGATGGAAAATCCCGCTTTTATTTACGCCGCCATTCACGTGCTTTATATGAAAAAGGGTAAAAATATCAGCGTGATGATGCCGTACAGCAATAAGCTGAGGGATTTGGCCGACTGGTACCGGCAGTTATGGGCGGAAAGTTTAGGTAAGCGGTTTAATTTAAACGGCGAAATCGTAGAAGTCGGTCAAACGCCGGTTCAGGCCTTGGGCGCAACGGATCAGCATTCTCAAATTCAGCTATATGTGGA
>CAZJNP010000353.1:0-3821 GCA_964547355.1 uncultured Calditrichaceae bacterium | reverse complement strand
GGCTTGATATTATCGAACACTTCAATTTCAATGAAATTAAAAAATATTTTTCGTCTGACATTTCCCAACTGGAATCAGAGCATAATAAACCCACTCCAACTTCACTCAAAAAAGAACTGCCCCAGGCAAAGATAATCCGGGACGAAGCGTATTCTTTAGTGGAACATCTGTCCGAACAAATAAAAACCGGAAAACCGATAGATATCGAAGTTGTCGCGCATGTGGTGGATGATGTGATAAACTCGGTTTCCCGCAACCAAGACGCACTCCTGACGCTTATTTCAATAAAAGATCGGGATAAGTACACGTATATGCATTCGGTTAATGTTTCCGTACTACTCACCATCCTGTTAAAATCTCTTCATTTTCCGATGGATCAGACAAAAGAACTGGCTACCGGCGCTTTTTTACACGACATCGGAAAATCTAAAATTCCATTGGAAATCATAAATAAGACTTCGGCGCTGACAAAAAAAGAGCTTGATTTAATGAAAAAACACCCTCTGTTCGGAAAAGAAATCCTAGAAAAAACCCAATGCGTTAGCACGGATATTCTCGATATTGTGGAGCAACATCACGAGCGCCTCGACGGCAGTGGGTATCCCAAAGGCTTAAGGGGCAACGAAATCTCCTGGGGCGCAAAGGCCACCGCCATATGCGATATTTACGACGCCATGACTAACGACCGATCCTATTCCCAGGCACGTTCTTCTTCTGAGGTGCTCCGGTATTTATTCGAATTAGGACAACAAAATGTGCTGGATTTTGAGCTGGTACAAAAATTTATTCATGCCATTGGCATTTACCCGGTAGGGACATTGGTGCGTCTTAACAGCGGTTTCCTGGGATTTGTAGTGCAGTCCAATAAAAAAGAACCGCTGCGGCCGGTGGTGCGCTTGATTTATGATTCCCGTCTCAACCGGCCGATTCCCGCCCGCGACCTAGACTTAGCCTCCTCCGTGGGCCGGCTGCATGAGATTGTCGACACAGAATCACCGCAAGCGTGGGACATCCGACCCGAACAATTTCTAAAAGCCTCCTGAACGTTTATTTCCCTTCTAGTTCCACCACCGGCAAAATCATCTCTTCAATAGAAACGCCGCCATGCTGAAAGCTATCCCGGTAGTAATTGAGATATTTATTATAATTCGTGGGATACACAAAATAAAAATCTTCTTTGGCGAAGATATAATTTGTATTTACTCCTCGGTGAGGCAATTTCCAATCGGAGGGATTTTTCACGAAGATGGCATGTTTGGGGTCCACTTTCAAACTACGTCCGTATTTATAGCGCAAATTAGTGGAGGTCTCGCGGTCGCCGATGACCGTGGTGCCATGAAGCCCCCGCACGCTGACATGGTCGGTAGTCAGGTAAGTCACAGCCTGTGACTGAGCCACAGCCCGCAAAACACCCATAATCGGCGAATGTCTGAACCAGGATCGGGTCAGGCTGCGGTAAGCCGATTCGTCCGGGACGATCTCCTTCAGGATGGGAAGGTCTGATCGACTATGAGCCAAAATATCCACAAAGTTGATGACAATCGCCAGCAGTTTGCTGTCCAGATAATTATTGATATTCTTTTCCAGGTTACGCATTTCGTCGCTGTTCATAATTTTAACATATTTCAGACTGTTCCCCAGATCGATGCCGCGGCGTTTCAACTGTAAATCCAACAGTTCTTTTTCGTAGCGGTTCAAGCTTTCGTCGTCTTCCTTTAATGACCATAGCTCCGGGTACATCTTTTCGATCTCTTCCGGGAATAAACCGCTGAATAGCGCATTGCGCGAAAAAGGCGTGGCCGTGGGTAAAATGGAATAATAATACTCCCTATTCACCCGGAACATATCGCTAAAATAAGGTTCCAGCGTCAGCCACTGATCCAGTCGCAGACAATCGACGATGATAAAGACCACTTGTCGGTTCTGCTTTAAACGCGGGATGATATAATGATCCACAATATCCACCGACAGCAGCGGCCGGCCTTCTTCCACCGATTGATGGACCCATTTCCCGTAATTTCGTTCGATGTACTTTCCAAATTCCGTATTGACCTCGTTGCGCTGGTCATATAAAATCTGCCGGTAATTATCCGCATCGCCCGAATCGAGCTCAATATCCATCCAGAACAACTTGTAGGTCAACTGAATCCAATCTTCGTAGTCCATGGGGCTCATGAGCGTAGTTGAAACATTGGCCAGTTCACGGGCGTATTGTTCGCTGCGCTTTTCGGTGATGATGTGGCGGCGATCCAGCAATTTTTTAATGGCCAGAAGTATCTGGCTCGGATTCACCGGTTTGGTCAGATAATCGTCGATGCGCTGACCGATGGCGTCTTCCATCAGGCTTTCTTCTTCGTTCTTGGTAATCATAATGACCGGAAGATAGGGATACATGTCCTTGATTTCGTTCAGTGTGGAAAGTCCGTCCTTCCCGCTCATCATTTCATCCAGCAGGACAATATCGTATTCGTTCTCTCGCACTTTTACGATGGCGTCGTCACCGTTTGTGGCGGTATCCACATCATAGCCTTTTTTTTGCAAAAAAAGAATATGCGATTTTAGCAGTTCAATTTCGTCGTCCGCCCATAATATTTTATGCATGCTTACCTCTTCTTTGTTAAGTATTAACTCCGGTTAAGATTTGAACATTCTTTGCCGGATGGCCTCGAACAAGACAACCGCCGCCGAAACGGAGGCATTGAGCGAGTTCACCCGGCCAAACTGGGGAATGGTAACCGTTATCTGACAGAAAGGAAGCAGATTCTTCCTGACCCCCTGCCCTTCGTTTCCGATTAAGAGAGCTAAAGGACCGGTGAGGTCGCTGCCGTAAAGGGTTTGCTGTGATCCGGGCACCAGAGCGGCTGTTCGAACGCCCTCCGTCCTTAACCAATCCAACGTACCGGTCAGATCATCCGTTTGGTAAAAACGCAGATTGAAAACGGCGCCGGCGGAAGTTTTAGCCACCGTGGCGTTGATACCGGCGCTCCCTTTTTCCGGCAGAACGATTGCATCAACGCCGCCGATCTCCGCCGTGCGAATAATGGCGCCCAGATTGTGCGTGTCCTGAATCTGATCTAAAATCAGAATAAACGGCTCCTTGCGGGATTGCAGAATCTGTCGGAAGGTGTCTTCGTTGATGTAAAAATCTCTGGAAACTTCTGCCACCGCTCCCTGATGCACCACCGCTCCCACGAATTTTTGCAGCTCATTCTTTTCCGTTACGGTAACCGGCACCTTTTTGCGCTCGGCCAGTTGTTTAATCCGATTTAACACCGCTCCTTTGGCATCTTTGGCTAATATTAAGCGCAGAACCTGCGTCTCAGAACGCAATGCTTCCAGCACCGGCTGACGGCCATAAATAAAAAATCGATTCTCGTTTTCCATGCTAACCTTGTTCGCCATTCTGCTTTCCTGTTTTGTAATGCAAAATTTCCACGCTTTCCAGAGTCATCAAGGCGCCGCCCCCTGCTTCCTCAATCATTTTTCCGAATGTCTCAATCCCCATACGGATGCGTTTTTCCGTATCCACTATTTCGATCAGCAAAGGCAAATCCTGGGATAGACGCAGTAAATTCGCGCGATGAATGATGCGGCTGTCCGCTCCGAAACCTTCGATGCCCCGTATAACGGTACTGCCGGCCATACCCAACTCCTTTGCCTTTTCCACGATTGCTTCGTACAAAGGCTGGCCACGATAGCGGTCCTGAATCCCGATGTAAATCCGCAACAGTTTGCCTATTCCTTCGATTTTCATATTCTTCCCTCTTGGTTCGTTTTGATTAAACTTATCTTAAGTATCCTTCCCTATTCAATCTTACTCC
>CAZJNP010000352.1:0-3833 GCA_964547355.1 uncultured Calditrichaceae bacterium | reverse complement strand
AGGACACCGCCCTTTCACGGCGGCGACAGGGGTTCGAATCCCCTTGGGAGTGCATAAGCCTGGTTCCTGTTGGAAGCCAGGCTTTTTTTTATAGGAAGGTTTAAGTAAGATTTTTAAGTCGGTGACAGGGGTTCTCCCGCTACGAAGGGGGGCTTCGCCATAAGGGACGTCGGAGGAATCCCTATGGACTGTTATTCAGTTGGTCTATTTGATAAGAGTAAAAAACACAGCAAAAATAATTTTCCCGCTTAACGCAACAGTTCCGAAACCGATCGTTTGGCATTTATATTATAAATAACATGAGCAAAAAGCGGGGCAATGGACACTTCATCATACCATGGATTTTCTTTTAGGAACCTTTCCCCGTGCATAACAGCGTCCGTTCCGATGACCTTTTCAATCAAGCCTTTTTCATGGGCTTTGGACAGCTTTTCCACGGCATTACCGTTAAAAAAAGGCAAACTGCAAGCGACGTAAATTTTTTCCGCGCCTTTATCTTTAAGCAGATTCGCTGCGTTAATAATGGTGCCGCCTGTGCTGATCATATCGTCCGGGATCAGCACATCTTTCCCTTTAACGTCGCCCACCAGGCGCATACTTTCCACCACGCTGGCATGGGAATAATCCCTGGCTTTATCCACAATTGCCAAGTCCGTTTGCATGGCCTTGGAATAAAAGCGCGCTTTCTCCGCTCCCCCCACATCTGCAGAAGTAATGATTAAATTGCTGGTGTCGTAATTATCCAGAAAATGGTCGATGATGGTGCGCGATGCGTGCAGGTCTTCCAGTTTAGTCGTACTGAAAAAACCCATGATCGCTTCTGAGTGCACGTCCAGCGTTATCACCCGGTTGGCGCCGGACACTTCCAGAAACTGAGCAACCTGCTTGGCGGTGATCCCCTCGCGCGTCTTCTTGCGTTCCTGTCTGGAATAGGGATATTGCGGAATAACGACCGTTATGGAATCGGCATCGGATTGGAAGGCGGCATTCACCGCCGTCAAAAGCGCCATCAAATTGTCGTTGATGCTTTTTTTAGACTGGGGATCATCCATGCACTGGACGATATAGTGATCGTCTCCACGGATATTTTCATGAATCACGGTTTTAATTTCACCATTGGCGAACGTAACTTCCTCCGTATCGGTTAATCGCAAGGCCGGGGAATCCGGGCCTTTTTCTTTTTTAATGATCAGATTCATGCTATCCAGAATGCGCTGCGCCAGACCACGGCCGGATTCACAGGCCATAATGCTCAAAGCACCGCGTTCTCCTTTTTTCTTGGAAATCAGGGCCGCAGCCATGTCAATTTCCTCCTTTTACATAAACAGGTTGATAGTCAGGAAAATACTTTCGTATGATTTGCCCCAATTCCTTGTGAATGAACCCATTGGAGGCAAGTAAGTAATTATTAAACAAAAAATCCTGTCCCATCCAGAAATCCGTCACTTTACCGCCGGCCTCCTGAATGAGCACCGTCCCTGCAGCCACATCCCAAGGACTCAGTCCGATCTCCCAGAAACCGTCAAATCTTCCGGCCGCCAAGTAGGCCATATCGATGGCGGCAGCGCCCATACGACGCATACCGATGGAATTCAGAAAAATATCTTCAAACGCTTTTAAATAGGACGGCAGAAAATGCTTCGCTTTAAACGGAAAACCGGTGGCCAGCAGACTATCCGCCAGATGCTCTTTCTTACTTACCTGAATCGGCGTGTCGTTTAAAAAGGCGCCTTTCCCTTTTTCGGCGAAGAACAATTCATTACGCATCGGATCATAAATTACACCCAGAAGCAGCTCTTCCTTATATTGTAATGCGATGGAAATCGCAAAAACTGGAATCCCGGAAAGGTAGTTTTTTGTGCCGTCCAGCGGATCGATGATCCAGCGGTATGGACTACCGTCGTTCGTGGCACCCCCTTCTTCGGCTAAAAAAGAATGATCCGGAAAGCTCGCCGTTATTACGGAGATAATTTCCCGTTCCGATGCTTCATCCACAAAACTCAAAAAATCATTTTTTGTCTTTTGACGGACTGCCTGCTCCGGGATTTTGCCAAAATGTTTCTTTAGAATTTCTCCAGCGGAGAGAGCCGCCTGCTTAGCTGTTTCCAGCATGGGTTCAGAGTTCCTTTCCAGCCTGTCCGATTAAACGAATCATTTCGTCGTGTAGTTTACCGTTGGTGACAACCACTCCCCGGTTGTTGATTAATTGTTTTCCCCGGGTAAAATCCAATGCTTTCCCGTGCATGTCGGTAGCCTTTCCGCCCGCTTCCCGGATAACCGCCACGCCCGCGGCATGATCCCAGATTTTCTCTCGATAATCGGGATGCTTGGGGTTGGGCAAGCGCAGATACACATCCGCCATGCCCGCGGCCAAAACCGCATATTTTACCTGACTGTCATAACGAACGGATTTGGCGCGTCCGCCGAGCGCTCCCATTACCGTGCCCTGCAAACCGTGGTTGGCATGACCGGATTCCACGCTTTCCAGAAAACGCACTTCGCCGGTTAAAGAATTTTCGGACACCTTTAAACTTCTGAGATTATTTCCATCGAGACCCTGCCGAAAGGCTCCCGCGCCTTTTATCGCAAAAGCTAATGTGCCGACGGATTCTTGATCTTGCAAACGCAGATTGGGACAACCCAACACGCCAAGCACCGGATGTCCGTCTTTTATTAACGCCAACGCCACCGCATATTGCTCGCCGCGCAAAAACCCTTTGGTCCCATCGATGGGATCCAGTGTCCAGAAGAGCTCACCGGGCGCACCGTTTCCCTGATCAATGGCCGTTACAATCTCTTCTTCCGTCCAGCCTTTTAGAAAACGGGCAATTTTTTCCAGAGTTTCTTTATTCTCCTGCTTGCGCAAATCCTGAGCGTCTTCCTCAGCTACAATGGGAACCTCCGGGAACTGCTCCTTCAGGATACGGCAGATAGCGGCCTGGGAGGCATAATCAGCAATCGTTACCGGGCTGCGATCTTTTTTTATCAACGTATCTTCTTTTACCAGTTGCTCCTGAATGGTCTTGCATATTTGCGAAGCCCTAGTTACGGCATTCTTGGCTACTTCCAGATATTTTTCCATTTTCCTTCCTGCTCTTTAGTGCTTGTAATTTTTCTCTCCGGCGGTCACGGCAATCGGTAACCGATTCTCCAGTGGCGGTATCGCACAACTATAGCGATGACTGTATGCACAATAAGGGTTGTAAGCATAATTAAAATCAACTACATATTGATTTTCACCACTTTCGATCAGGTCGATATAGCGGCCCCCGGCATACGTTTCACTGCCCGAGGTTTCATCCCAGAAACCTAAAAATAAATGGGCGCTTTCCCCCGGGCGGCCAGGCAAAATCTTAATAATTTCCAGCCGGTACGGTTTCCCGTTTTTAATGAATTCAAAATACCCATAGCGCAGGGCGGGGCGTACATCTCCGGAGCGCGTCCCTAAAATGGTAATTGATTCCATGCGCTCGTACCGATGAATTGGTCCTTCAAAGCGCCATGAAATGTCGTAGGGAAAATAATTTAGGTGTCCAAATTTTTCCCGATCCTGTTGGGTCAGGGGAGACCAATCTTCCGTTTTAAATGCGTTGTCCTTTTCCTGCTTGTATTGCTCAAAAGCTTTTTTGAGCGAATCAACCTCCTCTTGGGAATAGCTTTTCGTATTGTTTGATTTTTGACAGGAAAAGGAAACCAGCGTAGCCAGGACTAACAAAAAGATTTTTTTCTTCACGGACAGCCTAAGTTGGTTTGAACTAAACACGCGCTGCAAATTTATTTCATAGAGCGTCGATTTGCAAATTTTGATTTCCTTTTACCCAAATATATCATTC
>CAZJNP010000351.1:0-3842 GCA_964547355.1 uncultured Calditrichaceae bacterium | reverse complement strand
ACCCAAATCCGCCTGCCCGGCTTCCAGCGGCCAGAGATAGGGGTATTGCCACATCTGTCCGGCCGGAAGTTGCAAAAATTCCCGCCGGGAAATTTTCTTTCTGATCCACTCGTAATCATACAGAATCTTTAAAACGCCGCGCAGGGGCTGATTTTTCTCCAACTGTCCGCAATTTGGACACAGGTACTGAAAGCCCGATTCAATTTCAGTAGCGGGAAAATCCGCGCCGCAATGGCTGCAGTTGTAATGGTAATGAGAACCCATGGACGATTCATCCTTTTGTATGCCGCTGCTTCCCCAAAGTTTAATCACATCTCTGATCCGTAGCGCAATACAATCGTTTCCAAAGAGCGAAAAACGATGTTGTAAAATGCGGGTCGAAACGGGGTTTCGACCCGTGAGTTTAGCTACATAATCAAAGACAGCAAGGCTTTTTGCACATGCAACCGGTTCTCCGCTTCCTGATAAACCACCGAATGCGGACCGTCGATGACTTCCGGAGTCACTTCTTTGCCGCGGTCGGCCGGCAGCGGGTGCATGTACAGGGAATGCGGTTTGGTCAGGGCCATGCGTTTTTCATCGGCTACCCAGCCCGGATATTTTTCAATCAGCTTCAGGCCTTCCTGTTCATTCTGGGTGTAAACCAGCGGACCCCAGGATTTGGGCACCACCACATCGGCGTCTTCGAAGGCGTCTTCCATTTTGTCGCTGATCTCGAACTTCACGCCGGCTTCTTCGGCATTCTTTTTCGCCTGCTCCACAATCTCCGGCATCAGTTCGAATTCCGGCGGATGGGCCAAAGTGACATCAATCCCGAACCGGGGCATCATCAGTATCAGGCTTTGCGGTACGGAAAGCGGACGCACGTAATTGGGCGCCGACGTCCAGCTCACGCCTAACTTCAGTCCACGGGTGTTTTCACCGAAGTGTTCCATGATGGTGAAATAATCGGCCAGAATCTGAGCCGGGTGGTAGATATCGCACTGCATGTTGACGATCGGAGACGAACTGCCTTCCTTAAGCGCCTGTAGATATTTGTTGCCCTCTCCGTATTTGCAAAAGCGTACGGCGATGCCCTGTAAATAACTGGATAGCACCCGGGCTGTGTCAATAGCCGCTTCGCCATGGGAAATCTGCATGGTTTGGGGTGCGAAAAAGATACTGTGCCCGCCCAATTGCGTCATCGCCGCTTCAAAAGAAGTGCGTGTACGGGTGGAGGGATCAAAGAAAATCATACCCAGAGATTTACCTTCCAGCCAGCGATTGAAACGGCCGGTGGCATATTCTAATTTCAATTGTTTGGCTAACTGAAAGATGGAATTTAACTCCTGAACCGTCCAGTCCTGTGTGGTAATAAAATGTTTTCCTTTGAGTTTGGTTTGCATGGATTTTCTCCTTTATTTTCAATCAATCGTTTCCATCAACTTAAACGGGAAAATAGCATAAACCTGCGCCGCCTTCAGTAGATCTTCCAACGGCAGTTCTTCGCGGTCCGAGTGGGAAAGCTCCTCTTTTCCCGGCGCAAATCCGATGGTGGGAATGGAATGCCTTCCGGCAGTCGCCACTCCGTTGGTTGAAAAACTCCACACACCGCTTTCTGCTTTACCCAAAATTTCCGCTGCGGAGGTAAGCGCAGCCCGCACTAACGGATGCTCCTCCTCTAAAATCCAGGTCGGGAAATACGCTTCCTGCTCAAACTCTGTGCCTTTCCAGCTTTTACCATGGTAAACAGGAATCTCAATTTCGGCGTCGATGTTCAGTCTGTCCGCGATCTCACGGAACTGGTTTAATACTACGGACTGATCCTCGCCAACCGTAAGCCGGCGGTCGATATGAATGCGGCAATAATCCGGCACTGAGCAAAGCGACGGGGCTTTACTGCTAATATCACTGACCGTGGCCGAACCCTTGCCTAAGGGTTCCACAGGTTTCAGATTTCGGTCAAGCTGTTCGATTTCAGATACCATCCCGGCCATTTTGTAAATAGCATTCACTCCCTGCTGATTATGAGCGCCATGCGCCGATTTCCCATAAGTGGCAATTTCGATTTCCATCCGTCCCCGCTGTCCGCGGTACACGCGCAGATCGGTTGGCTCTCCCAACAAGACATAATCCGGCTTTATGCCTTCTTTTTCGATGATATGGCGCAGGGGATACCCGTCGCAGTCTTCTTCCAGAACCGATCCAACCACATACAGCGTAAACGGTAGCGGCTGATCTTTGTATATCTCTTTGATGGCTCTCCCGGCCAGCAGATAGCCGGCCATGGCCGGTTTCTCGTCAACCGCACCCCGCCCGTAAATTTTTCCGTCTGCAATCTTTCCTTCAAAAGGGGGAAACATCCAATTTTCATTTTCCGTCACTTTTACAGTGTCGATATGAGCGTCAAACATTATTTTAACCGGTCCGTCGCCTATGCGTCCAATAGCATTACCCAGCGCGTCCGACCATACCTCGTCAAATCCGTATTCACCCATCTTTTCCAGGATATACGTTACCACTTTTTCTTCTTCCCCGCTGTAACTGCGAATCTGGATCAAACGCTGCATCACTGCATACAATTCTTCCTGATATGAAAGAACCTTTTCTTGTAATTCTTTTTGCATCATCACCTCCGTGCCTTTTCTGTATCCGTAATCTTGCTCTTCTTTTTTTATTGTTGATTACATTCGTACTCGGAAAATCTTTTGGTAAATTTACGAAAAAATCTTTCTCCACATATAAAAATATTTCATAAAACCTCCAAAAAAAGCTAAGGATATTTTCATAAGAATTCTATTCTGAACTTTAGATCGTGAAAACGATTACTGTTGGACAAAATATTAATCTCATCACGGGAGCGGCAGTCTTTGCGTCTGCGCCGGAGTTCCATCGGTCAACACAAGCGGTAGCCGCAGACTTTATGTCTGCGCCGGTAGAAAATGAATTTCATCCTATCGTTCCGCAGGCGTAATGCTGTAGAATTGTTTCGCTTCTCTTCGTTTTTTTTGTTTTAATCATATGCGTAGATTAATTTATTTTTTCCCGTTAAGCCTTTTGTATTTTTTTGATTTGAATGTTATCTTTGTTTTATTAGCAAATATCTGTTCAGGAAACGGAATACGAAGGAAGCACAGAACACTTAAGATGAGGTAACCCATGTCCGATAAGATGACTCCCATTCCCTTCTCGTCGCTTGTGGATTGGATTTTTCAGGAATATGCACACAGCCATACAATCTTCGGCCTGTCCCGCCATAAATTCTTTTATAAAAAAAATCAAAAGGGCATTCGCATCTTTGATGAATATCTGGAAACGCCTCTGGGACCGGCTGCCGGCCCGCATACCCAGCTTGCCCAGAATATTATTGTTTCCTACCTGGCTGGTGGCCGTTTTTTCGAATTAAAAACCGTTCAAAAGCTGGATCGTCTGCAAATCGATAAGCCCTGTATCGAAGCGGAGGACGAAGGTTACAATGTGGAATGGTCACAGGAGCTTACGCTCGATCAGTCTTACGAAGAATACGTCAAAGCCTGGTTTCTGTTACACCTTTTAAAAGAGGTTTTTGGCTTTTCCGATTCCACGCAGCGCGGGTTTATTTTTAATATGAGCGTGGGTTACGATCTGCAGGGAATTAAAACCGAGCGCATGGATCGTTTTATTAACGAATTAATCGACGCCTCCCAAAGTGAGGTTTTCCGTCACTGCCGGACATCACTGTTGGAAAAACTTCGGCAGGCGGATTTTCGACTTCTACTGGAAAAAATCACTGCCGGTAAAATAGTCGATAAATACGAACAATTAACCGCTAACATCGAAAATATTTCGCCGCGTATTTCCGGCTCGGTCACCCTTTCCACTAT
>CAZJNP010000350.1:0-3852 GCA_964547355.1 uncultured Calditrichaceae bacterium | reverse complement strand
GACTGTTCCAGAGAGAGGCTGCATCCGCCAATTACACAATGGATCATGGATGTATTTGATCTAATAGATATTCGCGTTAACTTGTGTAAACCCAAGCTTTTAGGGCGTGATTAATAATGGACACAATCAAATGGAATAGGTATGACTAAGTTTTTTATTACAGCCACCGCCTTGTTGTTGTTTTATTTCTGGGTTGCTTGCAGCGCACCGGATCAAACAGAAGAAGAAACAAATCAGGCGCCTCAAATTCTGGAACTGACCGTTAAGCCGAATCTCATCATGCGCAATCAGTCCACTACGGCATACTGTCGAAGCGTGGATCCGGAAGATGGACAGCTCTCGTTCGCATGGTCGGCCCAGTTTGGCACCTTTTTGGGATCCGATTTGAAATACGATAGCGTGATCACCTGGGTGGCGCCGAATTTTCCGTGCGAAATTTTTCTTAAATGCACTGTCACCGATCCACAGGGCCTCAGCACATCGGACAGCGCTCTGGTCAACGTACTGGCAGATTCCCTGGAAGGATGAATTTCTTCCGGAAATCAACCATAGTCTGGAAGCGCCTCAAAAACTGTACTTTACTTCCACAAAAGCTCTGGTATAATCCTTACTCCTTCCAAACGGACTTTGCTCAGGGCCGGAGAACACCGTGGCACCGGCGTAAATATTAATCCCGTCGGCAAAACCGTAATTTAAAATCGGCAAGAAGAAAAAATCGCCATCCTTGAGATTGTACACCGAAATGAACTGCACGCTTGTGAAATCGGTTAGTTGATATTGCACCCGTCCGGACAACGAGCGGGTGGACTTGTCCGGGAGCGTACTCAGCGGCATCCCCATTTGCAGGCGGGTTTTGGTTTCGTAGTCTTCATCAAATTTTAACAGAATATCCTGAATGTACTGCACGTTCAGCGTCAGGTCCGAGGTGGGCAGGTAATCCAGCCCCAGCACGTATTTCACATGCGGATTTTGCAGGAAAATATCCCGGCCGTCCGAATCCGCCGTGCGGTAGTATGCGCCCTCTCCTTTTACCGCCCACTGATTAAACGTTGTGACAAAATCCGCGCCCAGTACCTGGTAACGGTTGTATTGTATGGTGCGCACAAACCGTCCATTCTGTGGTTCAAACGCCATGCGAATGGTGGGATTCTTATCATACCCGTCAAAGTAGCTTAGGGAGTAGTCGATGTTCCACAAGTTAAAATCGGCTTTAACTCCGAACTGGGAATGATCCAGACGATTTTCCGGCATTTGCACCGGCAGTTGATACACCGGCATTCCGGCCATAGAGTCCGGCAGGGCCAACGGGATGCGGTGCGCCTGAAAACGCGGCACCCAAATCAGCTCCAGATTGACCCAATCGCTGTAAAAATTGGCCTTGGCCGCGGTCACCGGCAGGCGGTAGTCTTCAATTTCCGCTGAGATATTGACGTAATCCCAGGGATTGATATTGTCCGTGGGATTGACCCAGTCCGCCTTTCCCCAAAAGATAAACTGCTGCCCCAGACGCACATCCAGATATTTGAAGAACAAATCCACGTAGGTTTCCACCGGGTAGATGGAAAGTCCGGCCGAGCGGTCGGCGTCATACGCGCCTGAAGATTGCGCGGCGTCGTAATTAAAATCCAGCGCCGAATAAAAAGCCGCCTGCTCGCCTAACGCGCCGGTAAAACGCAACTGTACACGCGTTCCCAGCCGGTCCAACGGATACGGATCGTTTAAATTGGGATGCGCAAAGAACTTGACATACCCGCCCAGTTCTGCGTTCTGCGCAAACAGCAGCAACGGAAGCACCGCAAGCACGATGCTTACGCTTCTTCTGACCATAGACATCATTTCCCCCGCTGTAAATACCTCTGACTGAAAAACTGTTTGGGAATCTTCTGATTAACTTTTATCTCGCTAAAGATCATTTCGCTCTGATGATTGTTCTGAACGTCTTTCATGATCATGTGCGTCTGAAACCAGACGTCGGCAATCTTCTCCACGCCCGGCACTTCCAGCACCTTCCACAGACGCTGGGAGCGATCGTAATACTCGGAACGCACGGTGACCCAGATATCCTTGCGAATCCAGCGGACGATCTTTCCGTAGCCCGTGTCCTTGGCCACCTGATCCGATGCCGGCAGACATTCGATCTTGTAACAATCCTGTCCGTTGATTTTTTCGTCCTCCAGGCGTTTGTAGGTCCAATCGTTAAGTTTGGGTTTACCAATATCGTAGTAGGTAAAATCGGACGACATAAAATTGCCGCCTTTACCGCTGGATGCGATGCGTTTTACCCGCCGCAAGGCCGGCAAGTACAGGTAGCGTTCGTCGTCGCTGTTTTGATGTTCGATGATCAAAAAGCCGGTTCCTTTCACGTCCGCAGGCGCGATAAAGCGCATCAGCATGTCGCTTTCGTTCGCGTTGCGTTTGCGGCTGAACATTTTGATTTTCCGCACCCGCTGCTGTCCGCGCTCGTTGATCAGAATCAGCTTGACGTTGCCCACCATGTCCTGCCAGCTGGTTTTATTCAGCGCTCTTTCCATAATCTGGCGGCCGGTGAGCTCCTGAGCCGTCAAAAAGGACAGTGGCAGCACCAGCATCAACAGAAAATAATTCCAGAAACGTTTCATATCTTAACTCCCTGTAAAATGTGCTTTTGGTCTAAACAAAAAACAAAAAATACCGTATCCTCCGCTACCTGCTATTTCTTTTGCAAATTCATTTTGAATGTTAAAAAGATAACCGGTAAAATAGCAATGGCGCCGAAACAGGAAGTAAACATGGCAATAGCAATCAACAATCCCATCTGTTCCACACCGCGAAAAATGGAAAACATAAGAATGGCAAAACCCAGGCCCACCGTAAGGGCGTTCAGCAAAATCGGCACGCCGGCGTCCCGCAATGTGGCACCGATGGCGTTTTCCACCATGTCCGTTGATTCCAGCCGATAACGATGAATTAGATGTACCGCATAGTCCACTCCCACGCCGATGGCAATGGAGGAGGTCAGCATGGTGACAATATTCAGATGAATGCCGGCCCAGCCCATAAAACCAAAATTAAAGATCATGGCAAAAAAGAGCGGAATCACGTTCAGCAGTCCCAGTTTCAGGCTGCGGAACAGAATGGCTGTTACGGTAATGACTAGCAAAAGGGATACCAGAATGCTGTAGAACTGCCCGCTGACCACCAGATCGTTAATGGCCAGAAACAACTCGGAAGTTCCGGTCAATTCCACCCGGGCGCTGTTGAAGTTCTGTTTGACCCAGGCGCGCGTGTCATGGTCCAACTGACGCAATACATTGCTGGATTCGGTATCGATGAATACGTTAATGCGCGCCGTTTGGTAATTGTAATCCACCAGATTGGCAAAATCGTCCGGTTTACCGGACATTTCGTAAAGCTGTAAATACTGCGCCACAATCTGGCGACCCGGCACTTTAAAGGTTACTTCTTTCTGGACCCACTTCCCGTTTTCGAGCTCCCAGTCCGTTCCGGTTTCCTGCACCACTTCATCGGGAATACGGTCGTATGTGGAATCATCGGCGTGCATGACCTTATTCATGCGCCTGATAAAATCGGAAATAGACAACGTGCCGCCCACATGGGGTTTCTGCTTCAGATAATCTTCCAGAGCCGCCATTTGCTGTAACACGCGCGGCTCTTTGATCAGCCCGGCCGAATCGCCTTCCACCATGATGCTTAGGAAGGTGGTACCGGCAAAATGACGATTGATCTTTTCGTAATTTACCCGCGCCGGATGGTCTTTGGGAAAATTGCTGATGGTGTTATTCTCCAGAACGATGCGCGGAAATCCCAACACGGATAAGGCGACAATTGCCAGAATAATGACCATAAGCAGGG
>CAZJNP010000349.1:0-3857 GCA_964547355.1 uncultured Calditrichaceae bacterium | reverse complement strand
CCCTCCCTTATTGCACGTTAAAAGCACGTGACCAGGTTTGTTTTAAATCTAAAAAGATTTGTTTCGCCTCATCAAATTTGTTGCGATTAATCAGATGATGCATATACCGGTAAACGTCATAAAAAGTCACAGAAATCTCTTTAACTTCAAAATTCAGACTGTTGATCAGCAGTTGGACCGCTTTTCGCGCTTTATCGGCATTCTTTTGCGCGCAGGCATTTGCTCCGAATTCATAAATATAAGCTATGAGCTGTTCCGGTCGCGCGGAAAGGATCTTTTGTTCCAGATACGGATTCACTTTCTTGGTCTGTGGTTTATACATCACTCTTTCTCCCTTTTAATGCACCAAAAGGTGGGAAGAATTTTGCTTCCCACCATTGGTTTTTAGTAATCGAACCGGCTTATTATCTGAACAGCGACAGTACGAGTTGAGGTGCGGAGTTCGCCTGAGATATTGCTGACAGAGATGTCTGCTGCATGATCTGTAGTTTCATCACGTTCATCTGTTCTTTGGCAAAATCGGCGTCTTCAATCGTGCTGCGTACTGCTTCTGTGTTCGTCACCGCATTCTTCAGATTAGCCTCTTTGGACTGCAGCCGGATTTTGTACTCACCCACGTCCTTCAGGCGATCGGCAAGCGTGTTGATCGCGCTGTCAATGGTGGTCAAAGCTGCATTGGCGCTGGCCTGCGTAGCCAGGCTAATGCTATTGATTCCCAACGCAGCGGAATCGGCATCGTTCAGACTGACACTCATGGTTTCACTGGCAGTTTCACCGGTCTGAAAACTGACGGAGCTGTAAGTACCATCGATCAAACTCTGATCGTTAAAGGTAGTACCATCGACAATTTCATCAATTTCTGTAATTAAGGCCGAAACCTGATCGTCAATGGCGGCACGCTGAGTGGAAGACAAACTTCCATCTGCCGCCTGTACGGCTTTTTCCTTCATGGTTTCCAAGATGTCCATAATACTGGAATATCCACCTTCTGCCACATCGAGAATATTCTGAGCGTTGGAAACGTTAGCCAATGCGGATTCCAGACCTCTGCGGCGTGACTCCAATCCGCGAGCCAACATGTAGCCTGCAGGATCTTCGTAAGCGGAATTGATACGTTTACCTGTGGCCAAACGCAACTGGTGCATAGCGATCCTATCACTGATATTGGCCAGGGTGTTGATGTTTTGCATTGCCGGTATGTTTGCGGCAATTCTGGTTAAATCTGCTCCCATTGGAACCTCCTTATTAATTAATGAGACTTTGTCCTGGAAACCTGTCTTTGTTTCCTTACTTAGTGACTTCTACCTTAGTAGTCGTGGGGGTACACAGATTTTTAAATTTTTTTTACACTTTTTTTAAAATAATTTTTTCCGCAGGCAGAGTTACGTTCTCATATTTAGTATTTCCAAATGTAGGGGTATGGCTACACATTTTGTATGCAAAAGAGGAAATTGAATCTACATTGGTTTATGAGAGTAACATGGGATAGGAATCCGAGTACGAGCAGGAGTAGGTTTGGATCAGAAATGAGGAAACACAAAGGTAAAATGTTTGTACTTTAAACAAAACTGCAGAATAATCATTTACTATAGATCGGCAGGGAGCGATAATCTTTCCCCAGAATCACGACCACATTTCCCTGCTCCGGCGTGATCGGTAAATCGTCGTGCGGAACATATTCCCGACCCACCAGGTTGGATAATTCTTTCAGGCCGGGGTGATTCCGGATGCGACCCACCAGACGGGTAATGGGTACTCGCCAGTTGATTTTGCCGTTTACCCTAAAATTTTCCACATAAACAACATTAAAACCTTTTTGACTTAATACGGCCGCCGCCTGTTTGGCAATCCCTTTCACGCCGCACCCGTTTAAAATGGCAATTTGTATTGTTTGGGTATTCTTCTGTTGGTCAATCATCCGGGCTATCTCATTCCAGGCGGGGTCGTCGGGAAACGCTTTTCTGCCTTTTTCCAGAAAAGCTTCGGCCTGTGGCAGTTGCTGCGTACTTAACTTTTGAACCACTTGCTCTTTCAGCATTTCTTTAAGCCGGTTCAATTGGGCCGTTACATGGGAATCCTGTTCAAAAATGCTCCGGGCCTGAACATACATTTCCAGCGCATTTCCGTCTTTGGGTTCAAAATAAAATTTTTGCTGGTATTTTTCATCTCCCTGTCGCACCAATGCCTGAAACATTTTTATTTTGAAGGAATCCGGTTCCGCTGCCTGAGAAGTCGCCTGCGAACTATCTGCCGCGGTAGGTTTAGCGGATCGGCTAAAATATCGGGTAAACAGGTAACTGAGAGCAAAAAACATCAAAATCATGATGACCATATATTTCAAGGTCGGATTGCTTTTTCTGCCGAAGGGAGCTTCTTTCCTCCTGTGAATTTCCGGTCTGGAAGCAGCGGAGTCTGGTATGGATTCAACCTGACGTTTAATATGTATTTGGTAACCGGGCTGTGCCAGTTCGCTTTTCATCTCTTTGCAGGAAGCGAACCGTTGCAACGGGTCTTTGGCCAGCGCTTTTAAGAGGATGTGGTTTAAATCCGCGGAAATTCCGGGGATGGGTTTGGCTGGCTCTCTCAAAATCTGTGTGTAAACGTCCCCGGTAAAAAAGGGCGGACGGCCGTTCAGTAAATCGTATAAGGTGGCGGCGACGGAATATATATCCGACGGAACGCTCATTTGCTTGCCGGTCAACTGTTCCGGAGACATATAAAGAATGGTGGTTTGCGGCGTGGTGTCCCAGAGCATGGAAGTGGAAGCACGTAAAATTTCCGAAATGCCAAAATCGATCAGCTTTACTTTACCGTCGGGCGTTAGTACCACATTGCGGGGTTTGATATCGCGATGCAATACGTTATGATCGTGGGCATATTCCAGCGCATCCAGAATTTGCACGCCCAACCAGCGCACGGTATTTTCGGACAGTTTTTTTTCGGGATTCTCCAGTTTCTTCTGATTTAAAGACTTACCCGGTACGTACTCCATTTCAAAATAGACGTACTTGGGGCCGATATGCAAATCATACAACCGGGCAATCATAGGATGATCGAGCCAGCGGATCAACTGTGCCTCTTCCTGGATATAAGCCATTGCCTCAGGGTCTTCCTTAAGCGATTGGGGAATAAAGAGCAGAGTTTTACGGACGTTGTATTTCAGGTCGTTGGCTTCGAACACGGTGCCAAAGCTGCGCCTGGTGGCATTGCTGATAATTTTGAACCGTTCGTCGATAATCGTTCCCGGCGGGAAACGCCACATATCGCTCACATAACGAAAGTCCTGAGAATTGGCCATGGATGTTTCCTTATTTTAAACCCGGTTTAAGCGTTTATCGCCGTGGCGTAAAGACGTAAGAGTTTATTAAACTGTATGAATTTAATTGTCCTCTTCCATTTTAGCATTGGTTAAATGAATCGTGCAGAGCTGTTGCATTTGCATTCATTTATTCTGACGGAAATTAACAAGCAGAAAAACAAAGAGCAAAAGCTCTGCCCTTTAGATAAAGTCGCTTCATTGGTTTCCTTTATTTAACCTGCCGGGACAAATACACCTCCGTTTATAATTTAAAGCCTTTTACGCGCACATCTCCTCGCCGGCTGGTATAGCCTTCCATATCCAGATATTCCAGCAATGGAATCAGATATTTGCGCGAACTACCGGTAAAGGTTCGCAAAGTCTGTACGTCTATTTCTTCCAGGGTACGAAAATGTTCTTCTAAAAATGAAATCAATTTGCGGAAAGTTTCCGAATGCAGATAATATTTCCCCGCCACCGAAACCAGCTTTTTTTCCCGCACCAATTGGGAAAGCATCTGTTTTAATTGCTGATTTGTTACTTTCAATATCTTTACGAG
>CAZJNP010000348.1:0-3860 GCA_964547355.1 uncultured Calditrichaceae bacterium | reverse complement strand
GTATAAATCCAAAACAACGGGGAGAAATCGTTTCACTCTTTTTCAATGAAAATGAAAAAAAATATAGGGGCTTTGTTGCCTTAACCGCTTATTCATTGTATCTTGAAACGATGCATAAAGCAGCGACAAAGGGCTAAGCAAAAAGCGAAAATTGTCAAAAGCACCGCTATTCTATTCGTTTCAATTATGAGATTTTGAGAGAATTACGAGGTTAACCATGCCAGATATTGGATATAATGACAATCTAAATGTCGCCGGACGTAAATTTCATATCCAGACCGCCAGCAATTTTAGCAAAGGCATTGCCCGATGCGAGGTATTTGAAGAGGGACAGTTAATTACTACTCAGGTGGTGGAATTTGAACGGCGGCGTGCGCATGATGAGCAATCCATGGAACAACGCATTCGGAGCATTGTTTCCAGCCTGCATCAGGAAACGGTGGATGAAATCGAATTGCTCTTCCACATTTCCGACAAGGTTAAAAGGCTGCGCCATGCGCCATCCAATATTAAATTAGGATTGATCTTTCTGTATAACAATCTGATCCGGGACGCCATCGAACAGTTTGAAACGGCTCTTTCCATCGACCCGGATTCCACGGCGGCTTTGAATAACCTGGGTTTGGCCTATATTAAACTGGGGAAAAACGCAAAAGCCATACAGTATTTGATTAAGGCGCTGGAAAAGGGAAATGCCTATGCCGATGTTTACTACAATCTCGGCTTGGCCTATTTAAACGAAAAACAACACCTCAAAGCGCTGAAAAATTTTCATGAGGCCTTACGTATCAACCCAAAATATTTGAAGGCGAAATACAATCTGGCCATTGTGTATCTGGAAAGCATTATTACCGATAAAAGCGATCACCAGTTGCCGCCGCCGTCCATCCGGTTGGAACGCGCCATTCAGCAATTGCATAAGTTGAAAAATTCCGAACTCAAAGGATTTGATGAGATCTATTCCAAAGTATTGCATGCCGCCGAGCATTCCGATTTAGCCACAGCGGTAGAATTATTGGTGAATCAGCGCGATAAGGTCTTCCCGGAAGAGGTTCTTGGCCTGATAGGAATAGATTTTTATCTCAAGTTTATGTATGGCGGACGCGGTTTGAGTGATGATATCATCCGGCGTTTTGAAAAAAAGTTACTTAAGGCTGTAGAAAAACATCCCGATTATCCAGATCTGTGGAATAATCTTGGTATTGTACATCTTATTCAATGCAGAAATTTGTTTTTACAGGCCTTAAACGAGTTCGACAAAGCGTTGGAGATTAATCCGGCATTCGAAAAAGCTTTAAAAAATAAAAAATTGGTCGAGAACGACGGTAAAGAGTTTTTGATTTTATTACGGGCAATACTGCGTTAACCTGAACACTAAAAAATAAATAAGCGAAAGAACATCCGATTCAAGGGGTTCATTTTTACCGGATTTTATAGTAAATCCTTGTCAGGATACAAGTTGTGGCTGATTGTGAATAATGCAATAAGTAAGTCCGCAAAGTCAGGGAAGTATATATGGTGGCATTGTTTCATGAAATAAAAAGTAATCAATCTAAACTATTTTTTTATGTTCAGGTATTGAACGTTGTTTTAATTGTTTGGCTGCTGTTTTTGAAGTCAACCGAACAACCGTCGCCTCTTTTTAAATTTCTTTTGATTTCTACTCTTTTATCCGTTTTTCTGATGCTGTTCTGGGGATTCATCTATGTCAACCAACCATTCAATTCCACAGCGGCAACGGTTTTAATGTACCTTTATGCGCCGCTCATCTGGTTGCTGATTTATCCGGCAGCGGCTCCTTTACTTCTTTTTCAGGCCTTGCCGTTTATTTTTATTATCGCAACACTGATCCTGTTTGAAAAAAAGCAAATGGCTTATTTGTTAGCGGTATTTTCAATTGTATATACCTTTGGTCATTTTTTATACAGCCAGTTAGGCTTTATTCAGCAACCCTTTTTACGGTACGCATCCCAGAGTATCCTTTATGGCTTAACCGGCGGAGGCGTGTACTGGTTGCTTAAAATGGTGGAAGAGCTGGAGATGCAGCGAAGAGCCCTGGAAAGGGAAAAGATATCGCTTAAAAAACGAACCAAGAATCTGGAAAAAGAGCTAAAAATTTCGCGTCAATCTACAGAAATCTTGCATAAGGACGTCAAAAAGCGAAATATCGAAATTCAAAATATTCTGGTTTTAAGCAACCAACTGAAAATGAAAAATGACACCCGCGAGGTGTTAAATTCGTTTTTATTAACGGCTATCGGGCAAATTGGCAGTGGTTATGCTCTAATTTTGGCCAAAGAAAAAAGCGAGCATAATTACCTGAGTGTGGTCAGTCAAAAAGGATTGCGTGGAGAAGATATTCATAGACTGCGGTTGTATCAAGATAGTAATTTAATCGAAATCTTGACTGCCACGCGGGAACCGATGCTGGTGAATCAAATTCCCAGAGAGAGTCTTTTTACGGATGAGATAAAAATCTTAAGCCGATTTGAGGATGATTTGATTTGTCCCATTTTTAGCCAAGTGGGATTGATAGGAATTATCATTTTAGGCAAAAAAATCACCGGTCACCCTTTTAGTAAGGAGGATATCAATCTTTTATCGATTGTCGCGAATCAAACCTCTTTTGTGCTCGAGCAAACCCATGTGGCGGAAGAATACAAAGAGTTCTATTCTAAAACCATGCGCGCCATGCTCCACTCGTTGGAAGGAAGAATTAAGTATTCCCGCGGGCACAACATCCGCACGGCAAATTATGTGAATTTGGTTTCCAAAAAACTCGGTTTGTCCCAGCAGGAAGTGAATGAATTTACTTACGGTTCTTTGTTGCACGACATTGGAAAAATTTTGGTCAATGATAAGTACTTACTCAATTCACAGAAATTTTCTAAACAGGATGAACCGGTCAAATTTAAAATTTTAGAACATACCATTGAAGGTTCCAAGATTTTGAAATACGCCGGTTTTGATCAGACAATTATTGATATGGCCTTGCATCACCACGAATTTTACAATGGAAGAGGATATCCGCATAAAATCGGCGAAAATGATTTGTCGCTGGGAGTAAAAATTCTTTCCGTATGCAACGCCTATGACGCCATGATTACCGATCGTCCGTACCGCAAAGCGCTTACTCCGGAAATGGCTAAAGATGTGCTAAAAGCACAATCCGGCAAGCAATTTGATCCAGAAATCGTCCAGGTTTTTCTGGAAGAAATCCAACAAAATCCGCACCATAAGGTATAATCGAGATAATTTATAAAATGTTGTCGTCATGTGCGTTTTATCACCATTCCAAGATTAATGTTTTTCAAATTATTTTAATATTTTTGATACACTTAGGCATTTTAACTCGAGGATATTCGTCCAAAGAAAATCAGAAAAATATTTTTTGATATTGAAATAGTGGGAAGGACGGTTTCTAAAATTTTAACAAATGTATAAAACCTGACAGGGACGTCCATTTTTCTTATATTACAGGCAGTTTATATGGCAGGAAAAAGAAAATCATCTTATAAATTGAGGGTATGATGAAAAAAATTACGTTATTTTTATTGATCTTATTTTATTCCCAGGGACTTGTTTTTGGCCAAAACGTACCTTTTACAGTTCAGGCGGAACCAATCTCGGAAGGGAAAACCTCACAGACGATTTCGTGGACGCTTCAATTAAATCAACCGCTGGCTTATGGCTTAATAGTTGAGCAAACCGTTCCGGCACAACCGGTGCTATTGGACGCTAAACTTGACGGACAGAAGTTGTGGCTGAAAATGGCAACTGACCGACCGGTGAAAAAAAATACCATACACTGGTATTCAAAAAATAAAAATCTTTTTTTTCTTTTCCCCGAAGGAACATTA
>CAZJNP010000347.1:0-3861 GCA_964547355.1 uncultured Calditrichaceae bacterium | reverse complement strand
TTCTAACATCTACAAAAAAAATAAAAAACGCATACCATCCCAAAGTCTAATAAAAAGCCCTCAATTTGAATTGCGTATGGTTTGTATGTATATTTTTTCCGTTATCTTTTCCGATAAATACAATTTAAAATCCATAGATGTTGTTTAGATGAAGCTCAAACTCAAGTCGACGTTCCACCTTTATTTGTTCATCGGCGTTATTGCCCTGGGGCTAACGCTGCTTATTTCGCCCCTGCTGCCACGCTGGTTCGAAAAGTACACCGTGCAAATTGAAGAAGATACCCGCTCCATCCCCAACCCCAATATCCTTTACCACGACTTTGACCACGACGGCTTTAGCGAAATGGCTGCGCTTAAATACCAGCAAAATATTGATGAATCCGCTCTAAAAGTGTACGCCTACAATGGCGGGTTGATTAATCAGTGGACTTTTGAAGAGCGGTGGCTGCCCCATTCCATGATCTTTGGCGACTATAATCATGACGGTTATGATGAAATTTATGTATTCACCAAAAATCGCGATTCCTTGTTTCTTTACGCCGTTGATTCCCATAATCCCAACGGTTTTCTTCTTTTCAGAAATTTTATTGTTCGCGCACCTCAGGGAATCAAACGGTGGGACTTACGCCCCATTGCCGGCGTGTTTCTGGATTCCGATCAGGACGGCTACGACGATCTTATTGTTAATGTAATGGCCGGTTACGCTCAACAACCGCGCCGCCTCTATTGTTTTAGCGTTCATAAAAAGCAATTACTATATCAATCTCTTTATGGAAGTGCTTTCCTAGCCGTACCCCGGGTCGTTAAAGCCAACCACCGGCCTTTAATTTTAATAGAAGGCAGCGTTTCTCTGGGAAACACCAAAACCAATAGTCCTTTTTCCGATAACGCCGCCTGGTTAACCGTTTTTGATTCCCGGTTGAACTTTGTTTTTCCGCCGATCGCTTTTAAAGAAAAAAATACAGAAGTTAACGCTTTGCCCTGCGGTACTGACAATCGATTGATAGTTGTGCTGGTAAAATACGGCAGTAAAGAAAAACCTTTTGTTCACTTACTCTTATATGATTGGAAAGGGAATTTGATAAAACAAAAAGAATTTCACGGCCGAAACTGGTTTCTGGTTCAGGCATCCACCTATGGTCGTAATCAGACCTTTTTAGTTAACGCCCAAAAATCCTGCGCCTACCTGTTAGCCCGTGATTTAGAATTAGGCCCCTGTTTATCCTTCCAGCATCCCATCGATAATATCCTGGAAACCCGGTTTGATCTGGACGCCGATTTTGAAACGGAATGGCTCGGCCGACGTAAAAATACCCTGCTAATTTTTTCAGACGATTTTTCCAGCACGCTGACTGTGAACTTACCGGGTTTTCAATGGTCTTTTTATAATATCTCTCTAAAAAAGAATGGCTCCCAGCCGCCGCAATTATTTATCCAGGGAGGTGAAAAAAAGTATCTCCTTCGTTATCGCTTTAACCCCCTCTATCCCTTTTATCACCTCAGTCGAATGGTTTTGTTCCTGATATTTTATTTATTGGTCTGGGGCGGGGTAACCCTTTTTAATATTCTCTCGGGATATAAAACGGTGGTCCAGACCCTGGTCAGTAACCCGGGCCGGGGTATAATGTTGCTTAACGCTTCGGGCACTATCCGTTATATGAACCATATCATGGTGGATCAGTTTCAACTGGGACTCACCAGTTACATGGGTAAACGAGCGTTATCGGTATTCGTCAACTTTCCGGCAATGGCCCGCTTGTTAACTCAGCTCTTAACAGAGAAAACCACACTAAAACAGGAGCTGCAGATAAACAGAAAAGATGTGTCTTTAAAAGGAGAATTATTTGGCAAACCCATTACCACACTGTTCGGGTACACTTACGGCTTTTATGTGGAGATAAACGATTATTCCAAACCGGTACAAGACGACCGTTTAAAAGTATGGAGCAAAACCGTGCAAAAAATGGCGCATGATATTAAAGCGCCGCTTTCTTCCATTGGTTTGAACTTGTCAACGTTAAAAATGAAACTAGCTGACGTTGCACCAGAAGTCCATAATAAAATTGAACCTGAGCTGGATTTGATGTTACGGGAGGTTTACCGCGTAAAAGAAAAAACCATAAATTTTCTGAAATTTACCAACCTGGAACGCCCTAATCTCACCCGGATTGATCTGCTAAATGTATTAAATAGTACCCTGGAACTGTTTAAAAGTTATGCGGAGCAATCTGTTGATTTTTATTTGGAAGTTCCCAGTAAGCCCGTTTATTTAATTGCAGATGCAGAACAGTTGCAAATGGCTTTTCAGGCCATTATTGAAAATGCGATTGATGCCATAAAAGGTAAGGGCAGCATTGCCGTTTCTGTAATCCTTGCCGAACGTATTGATGAGCAATTCCGGTTATATGTTGAAATTGACATTGCTGATACAGGTAAGGGGATTCCTAATAATATTCAGGATAAAATTTTTGAGCCTTATTTTACCACAAAAAAGGAAGGTACTGGTATGGGGCTGGCCATTGCCCGTAAGATTGTTTTAGATCATAATGGAGAAATCCGCATTTTTTCAACTGAAAATTTTGCTACAGTCGTTAAAATTATGTTGCCACTCGGAAACCATGTTGACGATAATCAACAGTCGCAAGCATCCAAAACAGAAAAAATCAACGATTGATCTGCTTTTTATTTTTGGCATAAAAATAGCAGAGAATATTTACTAGTGGTTGTCTGGTGGAAAATGCAATTTTGTTTCGTGTTTCTGGTTCCATAAAGGGGATAAGGTAATTCTCCATCAGGAACAAAGAACAAATACGAAATGGGGAAATATTATGTACAAAATATTAATTGTAGATGATGACGAAATTTTTTTAGAGTCAATTAAAAATCATCTGGAATATCTTAAGTACGAAGTGGAAACCTGTTCCAATCCCGTAGTCGCGATGGATACGGTTAAAAAAAATAAAATTGATGTTGTATTGCTGGATGTTAAAATGCCGGGTGTGGACGGGATGGAATTATTGGCCCAACTTCAGGAATATAATTCGGACCTTCCGGTCATTATGGTTTCAGGACAAAGCACGATTACTATTGCTGTGGACGCCATTAAGAACGGTGCTTTTGATTTTGTGGAGAAACCGGTGGATCCTGAACGTTTGCGGGTTACCTTAAAGAATGCGTTGGAGGTACGAAGGCTTCATTCAGAAAAATTACGTTTAATGGCCGAATTGAAAGAAAGATACAGGATGATTGGTCAGAGTAAGGACTTAGATCGAATCATCGAATTAATAGAGCGGGTGGCTAATTCAACAGCAAAAGTGCTGATTACGGGAGAAACGGGAACCGGTAAAGAACTGGTGGTCCGGGCCATACATTTTGCCAGTAATCGCTCCTCTGGTCCTTTTGTTAAGCTGAATTGCGCAGCGATTCCTAATGAACTGCTGGAAAGCGAACTTTTCGGACACAAGAAAGGCGCATTTACCGGAGCCGTTTCTGATCAGATCGGTAAATTCCAGGCAGCGCACGGAGGCACCTTGTTTTTAGATGAGATTGGCGATATGGACTTAATCCTCCAGGCAAAATTACTACATGTATTGCAGGATAATGAATTCATGATGTTAGGCTCGAACGATTCTGTTAGAGTAGATGTTCGTGTAATTGCGGCGACCAACCGTAATTTGAAAGAATTGGTTAAAGAAAAAAAGTTTCGTGAGGATTTGTATCACAGATTGAATGTCGTAAACATAAACATTCCACCATTGCGGGAGCGAAAAGAAGATATCGAACCTTTGTTCGCTTATTTCCTGAAAGAATACGCACAAACATATAATAAAAAAATCATTTCATGGTCACAAGACGTTGTCG
>CAZJNP010000346.1:0-3861 GCA_964547355.1 uncultured Calditrichaceae bacterium | reverse complement strand
GTAGTCCCTTCTGTTTAATGATGGTAAGCCGTTTCATGCTTGGGCTGATGCTCCTTGTTGGAATAGGTAATCATAAATTCTTTTAGCGAACGGTACATGGGCATAATTTCCGGAATCAGCAGATGTTCGTCCGGGCCGTGATGGTTTTCGCCCACCATTTTCACGATGATGATCGGAATACCTTTATCTGTAAAAAAACGGGCGTCGGAAGAACCGTTTTCGGCCCGGATTTCGATGGGGCGGCCAAAATGCCGCTGCATGATGTCCCGCATCACCAAAACGTGTTTGTCGTCCGGTGGCAGATACACCCGCTCGCTGGCGGTTAGTTTTTCTACTTTGGCGTAGCGCACCAGTTGTTTGATGCGCTTAAGGATTTCATCCGCGCTCAGGTCGTCGGTGAAATAGATGTTTATTTTCATCTCGGCATAGTGCGGCGCAAAAGACGGTTCGTTTTTGACCACGATGTCATAGGATGAAAAAGTGGAAATCCAATTATTGTTTTCGTCGGCCATTTTTTGTTCGTCAAACATTTGCATGATCTGACGGTAATCGCGCACCAGCAAGTCGAAGGCGTTTTGCCCGTCCCAGGGGTAGGGATGGCGTCCGGATTCGCTACGGGTGGACAGTTTGATTTTGAGGATGCCTTTTTCGGCGTGGATGACGGCGTAGTTGTAGCCGCCGTCTCCGTTGATCAGGATGTCGGGTTCGTATCCCATGGCGGCCAGCTGCCGGGCGCCGTTTTGTCCGCCGATTTCTTCGTCAAAGGTAAGCATCAAACCGGCGTCGATTTCCGGTGCTTCAGATGCTAAGTCGCGCAAAAGGTGCATGGCGACGGCGTCAAACCCTTTCATATCCACCGTGCCGCGGCCGTACAGTTTTTTGCTTTCGATCTTTGGATTAAACTGATCGTCGTGTCCGTCCACCACATCCACATGTCCCTGCAGGAAAAAATGGGGATGCTTTCCGCCGCGTCCGGAAATGACAAGCGCCGGATATTTCTGAAAATACATTTTCTCCACATGTAAGGACGTATTTTTGAAGAAAGATTCGATGTAGCGCACGGCGTTCTCAAATTCGTCGAATCGTCCGTCAATCGTCCGAAAGCGTACCAAATCCTGTATGGTTTCCAGAATTTTATTTTGTTGATTATCTGACTGCATCCAGATGCTCCTTTAAAAACTGTAATACCTGATTCCTTTCAGCGATGGCCGCCAATTTGTATTTGAAATTTTGCACTTCGTTCAGAAAGTGTTCGAGAATGCTGGGATGGGTCTGGCGGAAAAAGACACTGCCCAGGTCGAATAGAATCACCTCCCGGTTGATGATTTCGTAATTCACCAAAAAGTACTGCCGGGGAATTAAAATGACTTCGAAGTTCAGCGGTTCGTTTTCCAGCCGCTCGATGACCCCTTCAATGCATTCAATGATTAACGAGCGGTCTAAAAGGTTAAAGGGTTCTCTTTGATGGATAAAATCTACGATCTCGCTTTCCACCACGATTTCCAGACGCCGTTTCTCTTTTCGTTTGATGACCTCCTGGCGTTTTTTGAAGGCCAAAAGCGCCGGTTCCAGTTTTTCGTCCGGGAAGCGGTAAATATTTTTCAGAAACTGACGCCGCAATGCCACCGAATGGTTGGCGATACTCAGATTCCGGGAAACAGAAATCCGTTCGCCGCCGCTAGGACCGAACCAGACGTCCTCGAAATGGGCGTAGCTTAAACTTTCTTCGTATTTGGGCGGATAAATGGGAAAGGTGTTCACGTCCAGGTCCAGCAGGGCGTCGATGCTTAAATGAAGCACTTTGCAGATTTTTTCCAGTTTTTCCACGCTGGCCTGATGGTGCCCGTTGACAATGGAATAGAGCGTCTGAGGTTCAATGCCCGTTTCTTTGGACAATTCCTTGACGCTCATGCCAAAGGCGTTCATGGTGTCTTTTATTTTTTTGCCGATTTTATTTTCTTTTTTGACAGTTGCCATGTGAATGAGCCCCCAGGTTTTAATCCTTGTGTTGTTTGACTTTTTGTTTGTACCGTTTTGTTTTTTGAAACGGCGTTTCTAATTCCAGGCGTTTCAACCGATGTATGTTTCATCCCGAGACGGGGGATTGTTATCCAGTTTTTCCTGTGCTTCCTTTAAGAATGGAAGGCTTTCCCGTAAGATGGCGCGCGCTTCTTCCGGATAGCGATCGGTGAGCGCAGATAGAGCGCGGTGGATCATGCGTTCGCCGCGGGCATAAGGAAGAATCACGTCGATAAACGGTTTCATGCCCAGCGCTTCCACCAGAGCGGGGTGAATCTGGTCCATCTCGGTGGTCAGCCGTTCCGTCAAATCTTCTAGCAGGTCTGCGTCCTCGGATTTCAAGTCGTTTTTTTGAATCAGTTTTTCCACGCTGGATAGCGCTTGCCGGATCAGCTCCCGGAAAATCGACACCGGATTATTGCTTGCGTTGCCATGGAGCAGTTCGGCTCGGCTTTTAGTTCGGCGCAGGAACAGGCTGCCCGCCATGATCAGCACCGAGACCGTAAACGGTCCCCACAAAGGAGGAATGTGGGCAGCAAAAACCGAAGCGGTAATCACACTGACCACCAGCACGGCGATATTCAATATGTTTAATAGCTTCTTCATGGCGCAATCACTCCGGCCACGGTTAACATGGCAAAGGTGATGATCAGCAAAGCCTCACCTACGATCAGCCCGGCGGCGAACGGAACGCCCCACTTTTCCGTGCGTTCTTTGCCCAGACGCCACACGACCAGCAAGTAAATCAAGCTACCCAGTCCGTAAGGCAGGATGTACTTAATGGACAGGTACATGGCGATGCCCATGATTACGCCCAGTCCGGGAATGCCGGAAAAGGACAGCAGGGCGCCGATAATGCCTCCGGCCAGATACTTTTGCGACGGCACGTTCCCTTTAATCACGCTGTCGATGGTGGCACCTAGCGCCACGGCCTGGGGCGCTTCGATATCGGTTCCAGGGCCGAAACCCGGCAATTTGTGACCAGTTATGGGATCGACCCCGCCGCTGTTCCAGATCAATAACATCACGCTGATCGAGACCACCGGACCCAGTCCGGCCACCAGTAATTGCATGGTCTGTTGTTTGTACGGCCGGCTGCCTACCAGATAGCCGGTCTTTAAATCCTGCATCATGTCGGCGCATTCGGCGATGGCCACCGAAACTGCCGCGCCGATCAGCACCGCGGTAACGATTTCATCCGCCGGCAGGAACATCATTAAAATAGCTACAGCCAAAAGGGACATACCGCTGATGGGCGTCCAGTCGGTCATCCCGGTGGCCTGCGAAACGATGATACCGGAGAACCACAGCCACAAAGTGCCCACCAGCGAAACCAGCAAAGCGGGCAGCACGCCGATGGACGAAGTAAAGTAAGCCGCCAGAAAGAAAAGCATGAAAGCGAAGATGATCACGGAATACAAAACTTTGATCGACAGCTCGTCGTTGGCGCGTTTCTGGATTTTATTCACATTAAAACTTTTCAGGGTGGCTTTAATGGCCGGAAGGGTGAGCACAATACTGATTAAGGAACCACCAATCAGCATGCCGATGCCCAGAGGGCGGGTCATTTTGCTGTGGATGAACGAAGTGATTTGCGCTCCGCTCAAAGATTCGGGCACCCAGCCCAGATGAATCATAAAAGGCGTGATGAACCAGTATGCCAAAATGCCGCCGGCCAGAACAAACAGACCGTTGCGTCCGGCGATGAAACCGATGCCCAGGCTGAGCAGAGAAACCGCCCACACGTTGTTGATGTACGGCGGCAGGTGCAGTGCCTGTCCCAGATCAATCGAAGACGGAATGACCATTGGCAGCCCCAGACGCGGAAACTGGGTCAAAGAG
>CAZJNP010000345.1:0-3861 GCA_964547355.1 uncultured Calditrichaceae bacterium | reverse complement strand
ATCCACATTCGCACAAAAAACCAGAGTACACCACTTAGAGCCAAAATGGAAAGTAACGCAAAAATCAGCATATTCATTTTGGCTTCTGCAATTCTGTCGTCAATCGGTTTTAAGCATACTGTTAAATCCAATACGCCCAGAATCTTTTTGTCCTTTGGATGTGCATGACAAGACGCATTCCAGCAAGAAGGTTCATTATAAATCGGATTAATCACACCGAACACGCGCGCCGAATCGCTCAAAAAAATTCGTGATCGTTTGGACATGGGCAGTCTTTCCAGCGGCCGATCCGAAGCGTGGCAGGTGTAACAGGCTTCCGCGTGCATATCCACCATATGACCAATTTGCGACGAGTCTGCGGAATAAATAATTACACCTTGTTTGTTGTAAACGCGCACATCACGGATGCATGGCTGTTTACCTATGGTTTGCACGATTTGATGCAAATTTTGCCGATTATTGGTCAGCATGGAACTCCGGGTGGCGCTTTTAATGGTTTCGCTCTGCTGCAACGTGTGCCGCTCTATTTCGGCTATCAGCACCCGGCTTTGCGAACGAATATTAAAAAAAGCAAACGCGCCGATGCTAATGATCACGGCGATACTTTCTGCAAAAATTAATTTGAATCCGATTTTGTTAAACATAGTATTCACCTGTTTCTGGCCAACCGGCCAGGCTTTTCCTTTGGATAGACATAATCATCATGGCACTCTGTGCAAATCGCCTTACGTGAAAAATCACGTCGTAAATGACAGTTTTCGCATTCCAGTTCCGCGTGTTCCTCGTTAAGCGTTAAACCTGTCACACGATGGTCAAACCGGCCGGGTACAAAATTTCGATGGCAACTGGTGCAGCGTGTATTTAAACGCGTGAACGTGCCATTTGTTTTATGGCAGGCTTTGCAGTTCAGTTTCTTGTGGTGCTTATTGAGCGGCCATCCTGCAATTTTACCATGGTCAAAGGCCGGTCTTTCCTTTTGATCATGACAGTACGCACAATTTTCGTCAATTGCGTTTGCATGACAGTTTTCACACGTTTCGTGATCCACCTCCATACGCTCATGAGGTCCATGGCATTGGCGGCAGGAAACATTCTTATGACAGTCCTGACACAACGTTCCATATTGCACCGCATGCGCCTGGTGATGAAAAGTCACCAGTTCCCCTTCTTCATAATCCGTTTTATAGACAAACCGTTCGGGCACATCGATTTTGCTTTTTGTTTTTTTAGCCATTTGAATCCGGGCGGTTAAAAGCTGCGGAGATATTTCGCCCTCCCGCTTGGGATGGCAACCCAGACAATCGCTTTTTTTCTGCCACCGGGTATCCCAGCTACGATGACAGTTAATACAGAGCTGGTGGTAGGCAGCCTTGAGTATGGGACGCATCAGATCATCTTCGTTTGTTCTTTTGTGACAGTCAACGCAGGTAAGCATTTTACCCGGAGGGTTATGATGGTGACAGCTCTCGCATCCGCCATTCATCTCCGCCATTTCTGCATGTTGACGATGAGAAAACACCACCGGCTCGTACACAATAGATAAAGAATCTATGATCAGATAGTCCGGCGCTTCATCCACCGAATGTTTTTCTACCATTCCTTTACGGGCAAAATCAGGACAAATACGCAAACACGGTTTTTCGTAAGTGGGCTTTTTGCACAGATGGCATTTAAAACAATCCAGCGGCATCTGCGAATGGTGCACGGTTCCTTGTTTTTGCCCGTAAAACACACCTATCATAAAAAAAATCAGTATTAAACTTTTCGCTTTCATCGAATCACCCCCTTCACTGCAAATTTTTCCCGCAGTCGTAGGTGTTTGATCGGTTGGCTAATCACAGGAAAGATCATGACAAACGCCCGGTACAATAAGATTTCAATCGCAATAAACCCCAGAGTAATCGAAATCTCGCCAATCGACGGCCAGTATTTTTGCAGCACATACGGCGGATGATAAGCAATCACAAAAACATTAAACCGGAACAGAGCCACACCGAAAATGGTCAGGAATGCGGCTGTTAACAGCAGTGGACGAGAGCTTAGCACCTTATCCCAAAAAAACATACGCATGGGAATAATCACGCCAAACAACACTTCGATGGTCCACATAACACTGTGAATATTAATTTCATTCAAATAAACATAGGTGCCCCGAATGGCCATATCTCCTATTTTAAACGCCAGGTAAATGCCCAGTAGTGGCCCAATAAACCGTCCCAGCCTGCGCAACACATCCATTTCAGGTTCCAGCCCCAAAGAGCGGGAAGCCATTAAAGACTCCATGATGACCATCGGGAACCCTACGGCAAAGGCAGAAAGCAAAAACAACAAGGGAGAAATCGGCGTTTGCCACAAAGGATGCACTTTGGGTCCGGCAATCATCATCAGCGTACCCAGCGACGATTGATGCAAACAAGACAAAACCACCCCTAATATAATGAAAAAGAACATAGTCTTGTCAAGAAAAATATCTGCCCATCTTAATAAACGGTCGATGGGACGGTTTAAGAAACGAAACATTCCGCGCAGGTGCACCTGGCCAATAAAGCGTTCTGTTACCACAGGGAAAAATTCCAGATACAACGTACCCAGATAAGTCATCACACAAATGCCCACTTCAAACAAAACAGAATTGCTGTTGCCCATAATGGGCACATGCCAGATATTATAGTAACGCCCCAGGTCAAACATCACACCTAAGGCAACAAAAGTATAGCCCAACATGGCCGTCATTATAGCTGGTCGCACTAAAATATGGAAATCTTCCCGATGGAATATATGCACCAGAGCCGAAGTGGTAAATCCTCCGGCGGCCAGAGCCACACCAGCGGCCACATCAATTCCGATCCAGATGCCCCAGGGATACTGGTTATTCAGATTGGTCACCGCACCAATTCCAAATACGAAACGCAACAGACTCCATACCAGACCGTTCGCAGCGATGACTAACAGAACAATCACACCGGGAGACAAAAACGGGCGTTTCACAGGAGTAGGTTTCAACATCTCTTCCATGATTTATTCCTCCTCTTCCCGGTTGCTTTTACCCAGCCACATAATTCCTCCTAACAATGCATACAAAGCCACCGGAGGAATAAAGAATTTAAAAACCGCATGCTGAATCGGTTCTGTAGCACCTGGCACCGGTTCATTGCCTACATCAGGAAAATCCAGGGAAGAAAAATCCTGACCAGCTAAATACAGCCAGCTGGTGCCGCCGGCTTCCGTCTCTCCGTAAATATGATTGATGTAACGATCCGGATTGGAGGCAATTTTTTCGCGGGCCAATTTCAACAATTCATACCGTTTGCCAAATATCAGCGCCTGCTCCGGGCATGCTTCCACACAGGCCGGTGGCAGTCCCTTTGAAGTCCGATTCGTATAGCACAGGTCGCACTTCATTATTTTGGGTTCAATGGCCTTGTCATATTCAAAAGCCGGTATCTGGAAGGGGCAGGCTACCATGCAATAGCGGCAGCCGATACAGCGGCTTTCATCCCAGACCACAGCCCCGTTTTCCTGTTTGGTAAATGCCCCCACAATACAGGCCGAAACGCAGCCTGGATGATCGCAATGCATGCATTGTACTTTTACATCCACAGGGGTTTGAGCGTCTTTCTTGCCTGGATACTCATTAATCACCGTCAATGCATGACTGTCCGGTCTTCGCATTTGAGCAAACACGGAACGATCGCTGTAAGACTCCTCCGGACCAGTTGGTAAATCGTGCTCCTTTTTACACGCAAGTTCGCACTGCCGGCAGCCAATGCAAACCGTTGTATCTACCAGCACTCCCATGCGCTCGTCAGAGAGAACCTGTTTTGGCGTCGCATAAGCTGGCTTATTTGCCACCCCCACGGC
>CAZJNP010000344.1:0-3867 GCA_964547355.1 uncultured Calditrichaceae bacterium | reverse complement strand
ATTTATTATCGGATCAATGGTGAGTTAACTCAATTTTTCGCTCAGAATACACATTTTTTTATCGTTTTTTTGAATCTCTGCTAAAATTCTGCGAAATTAAGCGACGATTGCTTAAATCACAAACAGAGTGAAAAATTGCATCCGGACGTAGAATGGAAGAAAAAATAGAACACTCCGAACCCATACAAGATTATTTTAAGTTTCAATGTACCCGATGCGGGAATTGCTGCACCGGAGATCAGGAAGTTTTTCTGAATCTTTATGATTTGTACAAAATGGCGCGTGCGTTGGGCTTCCTGCACACCCGCGATTTATTCACAAAAATTGTTGTTACTTTAGAACGCTCCCAGCAAGATGTTTTTTTCCCAAAGATCAGATTCAGAACCCGTCCATTCAAATTTTGCCCCTTCCTGCACCATGAATCGATCGAACCGGATGAAACGATTACATCCTGTGCTTTGCACCCGGATCACAAGCCATTGATTTGTCATTTAGCGCCGGTGGGTCGAGTCCTGGACATGGCGAATAACAACGATTACTATGTTTTTGTGAAACCGGCGCCCGATTGTCCGGGCGTACACAGCAGCCGGGAAAACCTGCTCAGCGACTGGCTGGAAGGCCTGGAGCAGGAACTGGAATATCAAAAAACTTTTTTTACCATCCTTGAACATATTAAATCTTTCCGGTGGAATAAAAAGCAAACTCTGGAGGCACTTTACTTTTTCGACGTCACCCTTCCTTTTCCGGAAATCATCACATCCCTTCAAAAGCAATTTGTAAAATAATTTTCACCTTTCCTGAAACATCTTTCCACCTGGCTCGTATTTATATCTCAAAAACAAAGGAGTCCGAAGTTGTTCAAATCCATTTTACAGGCAGCGGTTTTTATCATCTTAGCCATTCCATTCGCTTACATGGCTTTTGATGTCTTTCGTGACATACTTACACAATTGAAACAACTATTTGTAAAGGTAAAGCCGCGATTGGGCGGATACCTGAATGCGATCTGGAATTAAAAACCATACCAACCCTCCCATAAATAATAACCTCATGGCCGTCTATCTTGGCGGCCTTTTTTATTGGAGTTTAAATAGTGCCACATGTTTTCTTGACATCAATACCGCCTCATTCTAATTTTAAACTATGATTACAATTGTCAGCGCGTTTAAAGCCGAATTGCTACCTTTTCTTGCGCATTACAAACCAAAGGACAAAAGACTGTTAGGCAAAGGAAGTCTTTACTACAGCGGCGGAATGCCCCATTTTTTGCGCACTGGAATTGGCCCGTACCATGCAGTACAAGTTCTGGATGCCTATTTGCAGGAATACAGGCCGGAAATCATAATCAATATTGGTTTGGCCGGCGCGCTTGATCCTGAGCTTACGGTGGGAACCATTGCCGCCATAACCCGGTCAATGAGCGAAGAAAGCAGCGAAGTAGCAGAACTGCACCCCCTGGACTGGCCATTACCGCAATACACTTTAATATCCGTAAAAAAGGCCGTATTTGGAAAAAAACGGAAAAACATGCTATTAAAACGCGGAGCCCGGTTGGTGGACATGGAAACATATTTTATACATCGCGTGGTCCAGCAAAAAGAGATTCCTTTTTCGGCATTAAAAATTGTGTCCGATGATGCCGGTCCAAACGCACGACAACAATTTGAACAAAACTTAAACCGTTTGTCCCAAAAGCTCTTCCAGACTATTTTTCCGTTTATAGAACAAATGCAGAATCCATAAAACCATGAAATTTTCCGTGATCATTCCCGTTTACAACCGCGCCGGTACCATCCGCAGAGCGCTGGAATCGGTGCTAAACCAGACTTACCCGGCTCAGGAAATTATCGTCGTCGATGATGCTTCTACAGATCAAACGGCAGAAATATTATATTCCTATTTACCCAAGATAAGAATCATCCGCTTTCCGGAAAACCGCGGCGTTTCCGCAGCCCGTAACGCCGGAATCCACCACGCGCAAGGCGAATGGATCGCTTTTCTGGATAGCGACGACCAATGGTTACCCCAAAAGCTGGAAATGGCTGTTGAATTTCACCGCAGTCATCCGGACCTTCTCATCTTCCAGAGCGAAGAAATCTGGATGCGAAAGGGACGCAGAGTGAATCCGGCCAAAAAACACCGCAAGTTGGCAGGGCAGATATTCAAGCCTTCCCTTGCCCTGTGTTTGATTTCTCCTTCTGCAGTGGTGGTGCATCGCAGCCTGTTTACCTTACTGGGTGCTTTTGACGAGTCCTTACCCGTGTGCGAGGATTACGACTTATGGCTGCGCATTACCAGACATTTCCCTGTCGGGCTGGATCAGAGGTTTGGCATTGTAAAATACGGCGGTCATAAGGACCAACTATCCCGTAAATACTGGGGTATGGATCGCTTTCGAATTCAGGCTATGGAAAAACAGTTGAACGATCCTTCATTGCCGACGGAAATGCGCGTCTGGGTGCTGGAAGAACTCATAAAAAAAACGGAAATACTGATTACCGGCGGGAAAAAACGTGGTAAAGACGTCACGGAACTGGAAAGCAAACTGGACCGCTTTCGTCGCTTATATGCCGATAGCAGACACACTACAGGATTATCAGAAAAACCAACTCAGTAATCATGGATTTCCCCAATATCCTCAAAACACTTGATTTAATTTTGTATCTTGTTGATAGCCGTTAAGGTTTTTTCAATCCAGTTTATATTCAGAATATGAAATCAAATTAAAATCTCAGAAGCTTTCATGTAATCTTTTTACTGTATATCCCCCAAAATTCTACGTCAAAGTCCTGTGATCCATTGATATTAAAGGGCCAAATGGGCATTAAGGGTGTGAAAATAAAGAGGGCTTCGGTGAAGGCTTGTGCAGTTCAAAAAAGTCGTTATGCCTGATGAAAAGCGGGCGGGTTCAATTTAATACGATTGGCTGTAAAATGGTTCATCTTTTTCCCTGTATTTGAGAGTTAATGGTTTAAAAGGTAAATGAATTTAGAGCCGACGTCCGTCGCTCCGGAGGAGCGCAATGTGTGCAGCCCGGTACTGGTTTCTGGTTGTTTTGTTATTTGGTTATTGGTTCGTAGGTTTTTTGTGTATGAGGTTGTTTATATTCGACCTTTTGAACTACAGCTCCGTAGGAGCGCCATGTTTGTAGTCCCTTGCGTCAATAAAAAATAGTAACCCCGCCATGGGTGGAATAAAAAACTCAGAGGAATTTCGGTTTTTAACCAATACATTTCTATTCTGCGTTCTCGTTTTTTGTTGAACCTTTTTAGGTTTTTTGCGGTCTGTCTTTTTCCCCCGGAGCGCTGCACCGGGTTATTCAAATAGCGCCCCTGCGGGGCTTTCTTGCTTGCTGCGAAAGTTTGTTTCTCAGTTACTTGGTTATTGTGTTACTGGGTTATTGGAAAAGCGAGGGGGAATTGCTAATTCCTCACCACATCCTTTTGAAGTATGGTTGTAAATTTTGGGGGTCATTCAGTTCATGTAATCTTTTTATTCTTGCTTCATGCAAAAGGAACAAGTATCTTTTAAAATATATATCGATATTTAATGGAGATTTCAGTTATGTTACTCAATGAAAAACAAAAAAAGTTTATCCAAATGTTCTATGTGGAGAATAAAACAATCCCTGAAATATCCGATCTGCTGGATGTAAGCGAAGATACTCTCATGGAATGGAAAGAAACCCTATTCCGTGAAGTTTATCAGTCCATTTCCTTAAAAATTGAAGAGATCATGTCCGAACATCAGTTCACTCAAATACAAAAAATCGAGTATTTCGCCAAATTATATTCACGTTTGCGCGTCGAGCTGGATAATCGGGATTTTTCCGGACTACCAACCGACAAGCTGTATTACATGTTCATC
>CAZJNP010000343.1:0-3874 GCA_964547355.1 uncultured Calditrichaceae bacterium | reverse complement strand
ATTAAATAAAAGGGAATAATTTAAAACGAACGTTTTGTTTTAAAGCGAAAAGAATAAATCGGAAACATGCCAAAGGGAAAGGATGCCCTTTGGCATTGTTTGTTTTCCAAGAATATTTAGCTGAGGAATGGTATGAAGCTCCTGACACATTTGATTTTAATTTTTGGCTTGACCGTTGGCGCTATGGCTTCCGGTGAATACTTCAATAATCGTATGCTTTTTTGCTTAAAGCGGGAAGCGCCAAAACTGCAAATTGTTAAAAACGGCAAAAAAGGATTGAGCATTGCCAATAACAAACCCTTGAATACGCTGCTTGCGAAATACACCGCCGTTTCCGTTCGGCCCTGGCTGACCTCCGCTGATGAAAATGACGTTATTGACGGTGTGGATTTATCGCGCATTTACGAAGTGGTTTTTAATGCTTCTTATAATAATGAAAGATTAAGGAACATGGCGCGGGAGTTTGCGCAGTTAAACGATGTTCATTCCGCGGATTTGGTACCGGTAGCGAAAGTGGATGGTAGCTTTCAGCCGTATATCCCTAACGATCCCTATTTTGATCGTCAGTGGTATCTGCAGAATATCGGCGCAGATAAAGCCTGGAAGTTGTTCGGCGGTCGTACTCCGGGAGACTCCACCGTTCTGGTTGGCGTGGTGGATACCGGATTCGATTATCTGCATCCTGATCTGCAGGATGTGTTGTATGTAAATCCCGGTGAAGACGTGGATCATGACGGAAAAATTACCGCCGCGGACAGCAACGGCGTAGACGACGACGGCAACGGCTATGTGGACGATTTCCGGGGTTGGGATTTTGTTGGGCCGCGTCAGAATCAGGGAGAAATGCCGGACAATGATGTGCGTCCGCCTAATGCGGGTTACGGTCAGATACTCAGCCATGGCACACATGTGTCCGGTGTCATCGCAGCCGCTACCAATAATAACGTGGGTATTTCCAGCATTTCGTTTCGCAGCAAAATTATTTTCACCAAACAGTCGTACGACGATGATTTGAATCAAGGCTATTTGTACCATGGATATGACGGCATCATGTACTGCGCAAAAATGGGCGCCAAGATCATCAATTGTTCCTGGGGCAGCACGGGTAGCAGTTTTTATGAAAAACTGGTGATTAACAAGGTAACCAAAGATTACGGCGCGATTGTGGTGTGTGCCGCCGGAAACGACAATAACGATAACGACGACAATCACCATTATCCCAGCGACTACGACAACAGCATTGCTGTGGCCGCGCTTACCCGATCGGATGTTAAGGCATATTATTCCAATTACGGAGACGTGATCGACATCTCTGCGCCCGGCGGGCAGGGGGCAAGTTACACCAATGCCATTTACAGCACCATTCACGCCAACGCCGGCTCCTATGTGGCCTGGCAGGGAACCTCCATGGCTTCTCCGGTAGTTGCCGGTGCCTTTGCCCTGCTGAAAGCATATTTCCCGGATTCTTCCCGGAATTGGCTGGTGGATAATCTGATCAATTCTGCAGATAATGTGGACGATAAAAATCCGGGTTATGCCGGGCAACTGGGTAGCGGTCGGGTAAATGTGTTCAATGCCATTGCCAGATATCTTTATCCCTCTATTTCCGTGCAGGCCGTGCGATTTATCCGTGGTGAGGATTCGGTTGGTGTGCATCCCATGCCCGGAGATACGTTGCATTTGGAATTGGCCGTGCAAAACGCGGAACACTGGCATTTGGCAAAGGATGTACGGCTGATAGTTCGATCTTCGTCGCCGGCCGTTTCTTTTTTGGATTCGGTTATTCAGATTAATAAGATTGTTCCGGGAGAAACTGCAACAAACGAAAATGATGACTTGATTCTGGTGATTTCAAATCAGGCGACTTATGAACCGTTTAATCTGAACTTTGAAATCAGCGCCAACAGCGACGAGATGTATTTTTATGAAGAAGAAGATCAGGTCACGGTAGAAATGTCGATCAACCAGAATGGTTACCCGGCCGGAAGTAATTCCGTAGAGACACCTTTGGCAATTGCCGATCTGGATAAGGATGGTCAGAAAGAAGTCATTGGCGTGGACGGGCAATATGATTGCTTCGCTTACCGCTCAGACGGCACCATGCTCAGCGGTTTCCCAGTGAATGTGGAGAGTTACACCACAATGGCGCCTGTGGTAGCGGACGTGGATAACGATGGTTACGAAGAAATCGTACTTGTAAACCGCAAAGGCACTTTGTTTGTAATTTCCTCCGATGGCGATCTTTTAATGAGAAAGGTGTTTGACGAACCGGTTTACGGTAACGCCACCGTGGCTAACCTGAATGACGACCCGCGGTTAGAAATTATTTTTGGCTCTATGCGTAAAAAGTTACATGTTGTGCAACTGGATAGTAGCAAAGAGATAGAACACTTCCCCATAGAGGTTTCTTCCGCAGTGAAGTACGGAATAGCAATCGCCGATATCAATTTGGACGGGGCACCGGAAATGGTTTTTACCACTTCTGATGAACTACTCCATGTGATGGATGAAGCAGGGCAGGAAATTACCGGTTTCCCATTAACTTTACCAGACAGAGCCACCCAGGCTCCGGTGGTTTTTATGGAACAGGGAAGCTATCGTATTTTGGTGTCTGCGGCGAACGATACAATACTCAAGGTGGATGCTTCCGGAAATGTGGCCGGGGAAATCTCTGCGGGAGTGGAAATAAGTACCCCAATGGGGTTGTGCGATCTGAATGATGATGGACTTCCCGAGGTCGTATTTGCCACGGAAGACGGAGCGGTTCAGGTATTTCGCATGGATGGGACAGCCTATCCGGGTTTTCCAATGGTGACAGAAGATGTATTTGAAGCTGCACCGGTTTTTGCCGATCTGGATGGAGACCAACAACCTGAAATTATTTTGAATTCCGCTACCGGTAAGTTATTCATCATCAAAGCGGCTGGTGAGATGTATCCGAATTTCCCGGCGGTGTTTAACATTCAAATGCGGAAAACAGCGGCAATAGCTGATCTGGATGCGGACGGTGATCTGGAAGTGGCCATTGGCAGCGGAAATGGATTGTACGCAGTGGATATTAATTCCCAGACAGAAGCTGTGAGTGGCTGGACGACCTATTTGGGGAATAACGCCAGAACAGGCAATTACCAGCAATCGGTTACTGCGATTTCGACATCTTCTTTATCTATACCGGAAAAACATCGTTTGTTTCACAATTACCCAAATCCCTTTAATCCCAGTACGACCATTCCCTATCAATTGGCACGAACGGGGAAAGTGGAGTTGTCGATTTATGATATTCACGGACGGTTAGTGCACACGATCATAAACAAAACGCAATCGGCGGGTATTTACCGGGTTTCCTGGGATGGTTCGAATTCCCAGGGGATCAAAGTTTCCAGTGGTATTTATTTTTACCGCTTACGGGTTTATTCTCCCGGACAGAGCGTTGTACAGATTGAGAAAAAAATGCTGCTGTTAAAATAGAGTACGTACTCTCCGGTAAGCAGGGTAAAAACCTGATCAAAACACATTTTGGTAACCGTAAAGCAACAAGCGCATCTGATATGCGCTTGTTGTATATCTAACTAATGCATGTTACAGTTCTAACTACTGCACAATAAAATTCTAATTACTGCATGTAACAATTCTAATCACCGCAGGATAAAAAGCTAACCTGCGGTGGTTAGGGTTACATAATAGCGCTTAACAAATATTCCGGTGTTAATAAAATTTGAATATGGCAACCTTACGCAGTTAGGCATAATATTACGCATTGGTAGATATCTTTATGAGCCCACGGGATAAAGAACGATTTAGAATACATTGTAATTTTGATGGGGCTGTCCCAAAAGGGGGCGGCCTTTTTTTATACTATTTTGCCCTCAATCTC
>CAZJNP010000342.1:0-3890 GCA_964547355.1 uncultured Calditrichaceae bacterium | reverse complement strand
ATATGCGGGGGTGGCGGAGAAAATTTGTCAGGCAGTGTTAAAGGAAATGAGTGAGGTGGTTAAGTAAGGGGTAAGGGCTGAGTGCCGAGGACCAAGAAAAGCACCATATTCCAAATCCCAAGCTCCAAATAAATTCCAATTTTCTAATTCCAATGACCGAAACATAGTACCTTGTAGGTTTGTAATCTGAGCTTTGGAATTTCCTAGGCCCTAGGCCCTTGGTCTTCGGCCCTTAAAAGAAGCTGTCAGGTAAAAATAATTCATTCCTTTTCCTTTAATTTGTAAATTAGATCAGACAGTGATTATCATAGTCTTAAAAAAAAATAAAATTTATGAATTTAGAACAATTAATCGGTTATTTATCTCAGGATAAAGATTTCCAAAAGAATTTGACCAAATGGATGGTCTTCCAGCCTCAGGAAGCCCGCTTTGCAGAGTTCCCGCAAGATTTAGACCCGCGTTTGATAGACGCTCTTCATGCCAAGAAGATCGATCGTTTGTATCAGCATCAAAGGGTCGCGTATGATCTGATCCGGCAAGGGAAAAATCTCGTCCTGGTTACGCCGACCGCTTCAGGCAAAACGTTAAGCTATAATCTGCCTGTGTTTCAAAATCTGTTGGAAAATCCGGAAGCCAGGGCATTGTACCTTTTTCCAACCAAAGCGTTGTCTCAGGATCAAGTGCGGGAAACCCAGGAGCTGGTGAAGCTTCTGAATGTGGACATCAAAACCTTTACCTTCGACGGCGACACTCCGGCCGACGTTCGTCGAACCATCCGTTCCGCCGGCCATATCGTGGTAACCAATCCCGATATGCTGCATCAGGGCATACTGCCGCATCACACCCTATGGATCAAACTGTTTGAGAATTTGAAATTTATTGTTTTGGATGAAATCCACGCCTACCGCGGAGTGTTCGGCAGCCATCTGGCCAATGTGCTGCGAAGATTGAAACGATTGTGCGGGTTTTATGGATCCGATCCGCAATTCATCTGTTCCAGCGCGACCATTGCCAATCCTAAGGAACTGGCTGAGAACATTCTGGAGGAAGAGGTAGAGCTCATCGATAAAAACGGTGCGCCGCGCGGAGAAAAACATTTTCTGTTTTATAATCCGCCGGTCGTTAACCGCGAGTTGGGTATGCGCCGGTCGGTGGTCAGCGAAGTCAGAAATATCGTGCGTAAAATTATGCCTACCGGCGCCCAGATCATCGTGTTTGCGCGCAGCCGTTTGCGGGTGGAAATACTGGTTACCTATTTACGGGATGTGGCTAAGCAATTACACATCAATCCCGAAAAAGTACGCGGTTACCGCGGAGGGTATCTGCCCAAAGAACGGCGGGCCATTGAGCGCGGCCTGAAGAGCGGACAGATTCAGGTGGTGGTCAGTACCAATGCCCTGGAACTGGGCATCGATATCGGGCAATTAGATGTAAGTATTCTGGCCGGATATCCCGGATCGGTAGCCAGTACCTGGCAGCAGTCCGGCCGCGCCGGGCGTCGGCAGAAAACATCGGTTACCATCATGGTCGCTTCCAGTTCGCCCCTTGACCAATACATTATTGAGCATCCGAATTATTTCTTCGAAAAAAATCCGGAAACCGCTCAACTGGACAGAGAGAATCTGCCCATTTTAATGAGTCACCTCAAGTGCGCAGCCTTTGAACTGCCTTTTGAAGAAGGGGAGACGTTCACGCCGGACATCACAGGCCAATTACTGGATTTTCTGGTCGAGGAACGTATTTTGCGTAAAACGGAAGGCAAGTACTTCTGGATGCGCGAAATATATCCGGCCGACGAAGTCAGTCTGCGCAGCACGGCGGCGGAAAATGTGGTCATTATCGACACCACCAGACCCGAGCATCGTGTGATCGGGGAGGTGGACCTTTTCTCAGCGCCGGAGCTGGTGCACAAAAATGCCATTTATATTCACGACAGCATTCAATACCATGTGGACGATCTCGATTGGGATGAAAGAAAAGCCTATGTGCACAAAGTGGACAGCAACCATTACACGGACGCCATCACCAAAACCGATTTAAAAGTGCTGGATGTCTTGCAGGAAGCGCAGACGGAATCCCGCCGCTACCAAAAGTTTTACGGAGAGGTAGCCGTAACCCGCGTTACTACCGGATTTAAAAAGATCAAGTTTCATACGCACGAAAACATCGGCATGGGGCGGGTCTATTTGCCGGAAATGGAGATGCAAACCTCGGCCATGTGGTGGGTTCTTCCGGATGAGATTTTTACCGATCCCTATTTCAAGGAGTCTATCATCGGCGAGGGATTGAAAGGCCTCGCCTATACGTTGTCCAACCTGATTCCGCTGTACATCATGTGCGATGTAACCGATATTTCGGTGATTCCCCATGTAAACGATCCGTTCACGCACAGACCAACGATCTATGTGTACGACAAGTACCAGGGCGGGGTGGGGCTGGCTAAAAAGCTGTTTGATATCGATCGGATGGTGCTGCGGGCCGTCCGCGAGCATATCAAAAAATGCGCTTGCGCCCACGGCTGTCCCAGCTGTACCGGTCCGGCTCTGGAAGGAGGACTGTTCGGTAAAACCAGCGCCTTGAAAATTCTGGAATTGTTGAATCTGGATGAAGATTAAGGTAAGTGATGCTTCATGGATTTAAAGAAGAAACTGGCTTTTTACAAAAATCAGTCGCCGGATACGAAACCGACGGTGCAGATACCTTCCATTCCGGCCTCCTTACAGGCCTTGCGCGAAGTGTTTGATGGGCAGGTCTGTCATCCTGAAGCGCCCTACCTGAAAATAGAAACTACGCACGCTCTCCGGTTCGAACCGTCCCTGCCGCAAGCGGTAAAAACAGGCCGGGCCACTCAGTATCCTTCAGACGAGATTTCATTAGACCGCTGTTTATTCTTTGATCTGGAAACCACAGGTCTTGCCGGAGGGGCGGGCACTTTTGCTTTTCTGATAGGTTTTGCGTTTTTCAGAGAGGAACGTCTCCATGTGTTGCAGTACTTTTTGCCGGATTACGGGCGGGAATATTACCTTTTCCGGGAGCTGGCCGACTTCTTTTCCGGTTTTGATTACCTGATTTCCTTCAACGGTAAATCTTACGATTTTCCTCTGTTAAAGAGCCGTTTCATTCTAAATCGAATGCCGTTCGGTCTGGAAAATTGTCTGCATATTGATCTGCTGCATCCGGTTCGGCGGTTGTGGAAAGATAGTTTTCCTTCCTGTGATTTAGGCACTATCGAAAGGGAATTGTTGGGTAGAGAACGGCAGGGTGATATTCCCGGCGCACTGATCCCTCACGCCTATTTTAAATTTTTACAAACCGGCGTGATCCATGATATGAAACGGGTCATTGAGCACAATGCGCTCGATCTCATTTCACTGGCGGAACTGTTACTGCTGTTCGATAAGATTGAAAACGAACCGCACCTTCTGGACGATCAAGCCCTGACGCGCTTGTTAAAGCTCATGTACCAGGCCGGTGATCTGCACGAATTTGAGCGGTTGGTGCGTATTTTTACGGAGCGCCAGTGTGTTCTGCCCGATCAGGCGCGCGTTTGGCAGAGCCTTTTGTACAAGCGCAGACAGGCGTGGGATAAAGCCGTTCCATTGTGGGAACAACTGCTCAACGGCGGCGCGTTTGTATTTTTCGCCCTGGAGGAGTTAGCCAAATATTACGAACATCATAAAAAAGATCCACAGCAAGCGCTATACTACGCTAAGCGGGCATTAAACCATTTGCACACCTTAAGTCAGCTCAATCCTTACGGGGTAGACCCGACCCTCCAAGAAAGCTTCCAAAAACGTTGCCGCCGGCTGCAGTCGAAGGTGGATAAAACATCACGCGCTAAAAGACGGGTTTAGGGTAGCGTTTGAAACGTTAGTTTATCTTTTGAAGAT
>CAZJNP010000341.1:0-3892 GCA_964547355.1 uncultured Calditrichaceae bacterium | reverse complement strand
ACGGAATGCCATCCGGCCTCCTGTATTCCTCGTACCAGAGTAATCACTCTGCGTCCGGTAAGATCGTAGATGTTTAGGCGTACTTTCTGTTTTTCCGGTAACCCGTACCGAATGGTTACAGCCGGATTAAACGGATTGGGGTAGGCGTTTTTCAGCGTAAACTTTTCCGGAATATTTTCTTTGACAAAAACAACTTGCACAGTCTCAAGTTTGTTTATCGTTCCGCTGTAGTCGCAGTCCATTAGCTGGTAGTGGTAGGTCTGATTTTCAACGACATCCGGATCAACGAATTCATATTCCGTTTTATGGGAAACCGTCCCCCGGCCTTTAAGCTCGCGATGGGTGCGGTAGCTGGCAATCTCCGTCCAGATGCTGTCACCGTCGGTTTTTTTAAAGAGGATGAATCCCTGATTTTGAATTTCGCTTTCTGTCTGCCAGGTTAGTTGTACGCCCTTTTGAACGGATTGCGCCCGGAAAGAAGCCAATTGAACCGGCAGGGTATTATCCGCAGCGCCGCCGATACCGAATTCCGAAAACCCGCTGCTGATTCCGGTCCACTCGACCACCGTGCCGCTGCCGCTGTAATTGTTTGTCCCGACCGTGGTCCAGGGGCTGCTGTTGTCGGTCCGCTTTAACAAATAAAGCGTGGAATAATCACTGATACCGGCCATTCCGGCCAAATCCAGACTCAGGCTGTACGTGCCGTCCACCGTCCCGGAAAGCACCGAAATTTTCCAATAGCGATCTTTAGCCACATGCACCACGCCGGAAGGCAGACTGCCGTTAATGCCGGGATCGCTGTCGTATTTGATCGCTTCTAAAGTGACGTCTCCGCTATTGGCGGCGGTAAACTGAACGGCGGCCATGGTATTGGGGAATTCCCATTGATCGGTGTTGCCGGTCACAAAGGTATGGAATGCTTCTCCGCGGATAGTGACATCATCGATGGCGATATCACTTTGCCAGCTGCTACCTGTTATACCGCGAAAACGGATGCGTTGAACGGTGCCGTTGTCGTAGGAAGAGAGGTCGAGGGTCTTCAATTTCCAATCGGTGCCGCTACTGCTTTGTTGACCGGAAACGGAGAAAACATTATACGTCCACTGCCCATTATCATAGACATCCACATGCAGGTCGCCCATTCCCGCGCCATACATGTGATACCAGAACTCCAGAGTGGTATTGTTCAATCCGGAAAAATCAAAGTAGGGTGTAAAAAGATCGGCCTCTTTGTTGGGATACCCCACGTAGCCGTCGGATGCTTCCACATACAGATATTGACCGCTACCGGAAGTATGATCCTGATCTGGCCCGGTATCCGTGGAAGGTGTACTGCCGGAGCGTACCGTCCAGTCGCCGTCGTCGGAACTAGATTCGTTTTTCCAGTCGTTTCCGTTTCCAACATCGGTAAAGGAATCAAAATTTTCCGAGTATGGGAACGTGTTGTTCGTGGTTGCAGCTTCGGTGGTAAAAGACCAGATGGTGGAACAGCCTGTGGCCGTGCCTTGATTGTTCCGGGGTATCACCTGTACGTAATAGGTGGTACTAGCCTGGAGGGTGGGGGCGTAACTATTGGTGGGTTGATTCTCTCCGTTTACAATATTGGTCGGTGTGTTGGTTCCTCCGCCGTCGGTGCCGAAGTACAGATCATAGCTGGTGGCGTCGTCCACCGCTTCCCAGACGATGGTGGTAGAAAGGGGCACGTCCGTTGCGCCGTCTGCAGGGGAAACCAGATCGGCGGAACAGCTCTGGGGCACCTGCGTATATTCGTCGATTCCTGTGATAATAATGGAAAAAGCCTGTGAACCGTTGGTTAATGAGCCGTCATGATCCACCGTAATCGTATAGCTGCCGGCCTCGGGGTTTTCGATGTACACCTGTTCCACATTGTCCACATCATTCTCTGAGTTGTTGGTGGCCGCGGCCGCAGGATTGCCTACGTCCAGTTTCCAGGGATAGTAGGTAACACCGTTGCGGGTAATTCGTAAATCCAGATCGTTGACCAGCATGGGGTCTGTTGGATCCAGAGCAGCAGCCACAGGCGTTCCGGGTGGGTCGGTCCAGACGACGGTTACTTTTAGCGCGGTATTTCCGGATGCGGTAATGGTTCTGGAATAAGAACCGCCGTCGGTGATTGATTGTTCGTCAATCACATTTTGTTTGGTATCGTCAGAAATTACCTGGGCCGCTCTTTTTGCGTTCATCAAGCCCCAGCCGTATTTGTAATCGGGGCCCGTGTAATCACCGGCCTCGTCTGCGGTGTGAATAACCAGCGCCTTAAGCGTGGCAGAACGCATGCTATTACTGCTGTGGGTATTTTGGTAATGCTGCTGCAGCAACACCATCGTGCCGGTGGCATTGGGCGCGGACATGGAGGTTCCGCTCATTTGTCCGTAAGAGTTGTCTGCATCAGCTAACGATGAATACAGGTAATAGCCATTTGCCGAAATATCCGGTTTAATGCGTCCATCGTCCGCCGGTCCCCATGAACTAAAATCGGTGGTTTGCACATCCGAAGCGCTCAGATAATCGGGCACATCCTTTACGGCACCAACCGTCAGCACATTTTTGGCGATGCCGGCGGAACTTATGACGTCGTATCCTCCCTGGTCATAGCCGTCGTCGTAATGGGTGTCGGTGTAAGAACCGCTGCCGTTATGCGTATGCGTGGTGCCGGCAGCCGGCGCGTTATCGTTGCGGTCATTTCCGGCCGATTTAACGATCAAATAATAAGGTGCGTCGTAAGCAATTTGATCCCAATCCTGAGCCTGGGTGTCATAATAACCAAAATAGTAGGATTCGTTCTGATCGACGGAAACATCGCCGTACCAGTGCCAATTGCCGTAGCCGTCCTGATACCAGCCGGTTATGCGACCATAGCTGTGGTTGGATAGCTCCAAACCGCTGGAGGCTTCACTGGACATTTCCGCTTCATCATCGTTCCAATCGTAAGCGCTCAGATAGGCTTCGTAGGCCATCCCTTTTGCATCGGCAACAACGCCGGCGGCGATCATGGTGCCGGCCACATGCGTGGAATGGTCGCTTAAACTCGATGGAGAATCCTTTTGCGTCACGCGGGTGCCAAATTCCTGATGGGTGGTGCGCACGCCGCCGCCGTCCCATTCGCCAAGCGCGCTGTAACCGTTTCCTGTTATTGAAAGCCCTAATTCGCCGCCCGGCCATAATGTGTTGGCGCGTGTGGTGATCGCGGCATCCGCATTTTCCGTAATGTAATAAACCGGAATGCCCCGTTCCAATCGTTGAATTTCAATAATCGTCCCGTCCGGAAATTCATTCCGAATGGGAAGGCCTTTTTCCCGGGCAAAGGCTTCCGCTTCCTGACGTTTTTGCTGCCACTCCAGTCTTTTTCGTTCCGAAAATTTTCGCAACGCTTCCACATTCGTCTCTGTTTGAGCCAGGACAGATGAAAAGAGAATTAAGAAGCTTAGCAGAAAAAAGCTGGTACGTAACATGATGACTATCCTTTTACTGATTACTGAATTTTATATTCTCAGATTTAGTTTGGTTTCAACTCCAAACAATGCAGAAGGAGAATTTACCTTAAGCGAAGTAAATTTTTCGCGGCTTATCCATCGATTCGGTTTTCAATACGAATGACAAACGAATGGTTGGGTACAATTTTTCGGTATTTGCAGAATTGGTTCCCTCGGGAATGAAAACAATCAAGTTAGGCCATCTTCAAAATAATCTTACGGTTTGCCTGGCGCCGCAGCGGTTAAATCCCCAAAAAAGCCGCTTTTTTAAAGTTTAAATCACCCTCCCATAATAAAAAATATTAACTTAAACACTACACCCGCAGGGTATGTGTGTTTTATTATTTCCGGCTCCTTGGTTTTTTTCTTTTAGGATTTGTTCATAACATTTAATTTTA
>CAZJNP010000340.1:0-3908 GCA_964547355.1 uncultured Calditrichaceae bacterium | reverse complement strand
CAGATAGTGCATCTCAATTTCGGGGTTAAAATCTTCCGCCTCGTATGGCCCATAACCGGCCTTAACGGGATCGATTTTATTGATCACCCCGTCCAGCCCGGCCATGAGGATGGCGGTTAAGGCCAAATAGGGATTGGCCGTGGCATCCGGTGGTCGATATTCAAACCGCGTTTTCTGCGGATCTTTGATATAACGCGGAATGCGCACGCAGGAGGCTCGATTGGCCTGGCCAAAATTAATCGCTGTGGGGGCTTCCACTCCTGGTACCAAACGCTTGTAGGAATTGGTTGTTGGATTTGTAAACGCACATAAGGCCGGAGCATGCTTGAGTACACCGCCGATATAGTACAGCGCGACCTGGTTCAGGTTAGCATATTCTCCCTTTTGGTAAAATGCGTTTTTACCCTTTTGAGTCAAATAATGATGCAAATGCAAACCAGAGCCGGCCTGCTCAAAAAGCGGCTTGGGCATAAACGTCAGCCGCAACCCTTTTTGATGCGCCAGATTATGTAAAATGTATTTTGCAAGAAGAATCTTATCCGCCGTGGCCAATAAGCGGTCAAAATAAGTTTCTATTTCCTGCTGGCCGCGGTTCCCCACTTCGTGGTGATGATACTTCACCGAAATGCCTGAGGACAACAACAAACGAGTGGCTTCATCCCGGAAATCATCATACATATCCAATGGATTAGCGATATGATATCCGTTGACGCTGAAATCCTCTTCGCTTTCTATTTTAAAAAAAGAATGATCCGCGGCCGATTTAAATTCAACCTGATTTAAAATATAAAACTCAAACTCCGGCCCCCACATAGAAGCGTCCGCAATACCGTATTTTGAGAGTAGCCGCTCTGCCCTTTCAGCCATATTGCGCAGGTCAAATTGGTAAGGTGAATTTTCAGTGTCGGTGTTAAACACGCGCGTAAAACAACTGAGCGTAGTAGCTTCCCGAAAAGGATCGAGCATGCAGGTATCCAAATCGGGCTTCATGATCATGTCACTGTTTTCAACCCGTTTGAAACCGTAACTGGAACCATCAAACCCCACACCATCGGTAAGAAGCTTTTGCAAAATTTCCTCTGAAAATGGCATGGTCAGGTGATGCAATCTTCCTGTTAAATCGGTAACCTTCAAATCGATAAATTCGATTTTTTTCTGTTTCACAAGTTCTTTTAATTCAGGTTTCAGATTTTTCATAACTTGGCTCCGTAAAAGTATTGATTCCCTCAGGTAAGTTACGAAGCAAAAGAAAATGAATAAAGAAATTTAATACATTTCTGTGTCTTATTTTTGAAATCATTACCAGTGAGAAAGAACATTAATTCCTTTTTTTGCAACATTTAGTAAAGCGCACTATTGCAATGGATAAATCAATTCTTTATCTTTGTCAACTTTGATTTACAAAGCGTAAATCTTTGGTTTGTAACAGGAATAAAAAATCCTGAGATGATTTAACATATTCGGAGAGGTGCGAGAGTGGTCGAATCGGCACGACTGGAAATCGTGTGTACCCCCGTGGTACCGTGGGTTCGAATCCCACCCTCTCCGCAATTTACCGGCAGAAGAATCTGCCGTTTTTTTTGACAACTTTTTAACCGGAGAGGTGCCGGAGTGGTTGAACGGGGCGGTCTCGAAAACCGTTGACCCTTCACGGGGTCCCAGGGTTCGAATCCCTGCCTCTCCGCTATGTATTATGCCTATATCCTTAAAAGCCTAAAGGATGGGAAATATTATTACGGCAGCACATCTGATCTGGAAAAACGACTAAAGTACCACAACGCAGGTAAAGTGCGTTCCACTAAACACCGACGTACCTGGGTATTGCATTATTTTGAAGAATTTCCAACAAAATCGGAAGCCATTAAGCGGGAAATGTTTTTTAAATCAAAAAGCGGATATTTCTGGTTAAAAAACGAAGGTATTATTTGACCTGAACGGGGTGGTCTCGCGGCGCAAGCCGTCCCTTGTCGGGAAAAACCGTTGACCCTTCACGGGGTCCCAGGGTTCGAATCCCTGCCTCTCCGCTATGTATTATGCCTATATCCTTAAAAGCCTAAAGGATGGGAAATATTATTACGGCAGCACATCTGATCTGGAAAAACGACTAAAGTACCACAACGCAGGTAAAGTGCGTTCCACTAAACACCGACGTACCTGGGTATTGCATTATTTTGAAGAATTTCCAACAAAATCGGAAGCCATTAAGCGGGAAATGTTTTTTAAATCAAAAAGCGGATATTTCTGGTTAAAAAAGATCACATTATATGAACAGAGTGGCTTTTCCCATTATGGGATGTTTACAAAGAAGAACCGTATGCCTTTGGTATGGAAACAAATTATTCTCTATTTCAAACCTTAAGCAAAAGATTTTGTAATTCTAATCAAATAATTGTTTTCGATATATGTGAAGCAGACAGAAAAGAAGAATCAAAATTTTTAGGTTTTCTTTCAAATAAAAAAAGAGAGGGTAATAATTCATATTCTTCAGGGGGGTAAAGGAGGCAAAAAAAACTCTTTTAAAGGAGAGATATGAATTATTGGACCCTCTCAACCAACGACCTAACTCAACATATAATTATACAACAACTATGCCAAAAAGTTTCATATTTGTCTTATCTTCTTCATTTACAATAAATTACCACATTTAACTGAAAAACATTTTCTTCTTTTTTAGGAAAAAATGATCAAAATTTGAACACTTCTTTGTATAAATTGTAAACAGATTTATCAAAAAAAGTAAATTTTTTCCTCTTAGGTAAGATTAATTCTTCCAAATTGAGTTAAAATAAAAATGTTGGATTCCAAATTTTCACCATCCTGTTTACTTTGCTTTTTAGTAATAAAAGTTTAAATTTGTTTCTTTTTAAAATGAGAGGTTATCTTTTGAAACTGAAATACAAAGCTGTTATCTTTATTTTATTCACATTCTTTTTAACCTGTAATCAAATTTCTGTTTACAGGGAAGCCGATGTACGTAATCTCGGGATTATTGAGAATCCGGCCATAGACGAGGCTTCAGGATTGGCGGCCAGTAAACTGAATCAGGAAGTACTATGGACCCACAACGACAGCGGTGGGAAAAACCGTATATTCGCCATTTCAATTACCGGGAAACAGTTAGGAACTTTTTATTTACAAGGGGCGAAGAACCGGGATTGGGAAGATATTGCCATTGGCCCGGGACCGCAGGACAAAACAGATTATATATTTATTGCTGATATTGGAGATAATCGTGCCCAGTATTCTACAAAATACATCTACCGGGTTAAAGAGCCACTTGTTCATTCAAACAATCCCGCAACGGAGGTTACTCTAAACGATATAGAACGGATTGTTTTCCAGCTTCCGGACGGTGCCCGCGATGCTGAAGCACTATTTGTCGATCCTTTGACAAAAGATATTTATGTTGTATCGAAAAGAGAATCCAGGATAAAAGTTTACCGCCTTCCTTTTCCCCAACCGGTTGATTCCCTTTTCACAGCCGAATTTATCACTGAACTGCCTGTCACTCAAATAACCGCAGGCGATATTTCAAGAGACGGTTCTAAAATCTTATTGAAAAACTATGACTCTGTTTATTTATGGGAACGAACTGGCAATAAAAGCCTAAAAGAAACATTTAAGCATAAACCGCAGGAACTTCCTTACCATCGCGAACCACAAGGGGAGGCGATTGCCTGGAAACCGGACGGCACCGGTTACTATACCACCAGCGAAGTCAGAAACGACTCTCCCGCCATTATCTATTTTTATCCCTTAAATAAATAAAGCCTTTCACCCGCTAAAACGGGCAAAAGACTTCATAGCAATTTCTATCTTTATGTGTATTTTCCCTTTTTAGAGAAATAAACATTCCCGCGTCCTAACCTTGCTGTTACCAGACAAGCACAGTTATTACTTGCACAGAC
>CAZJNP010000339.1:0-3908 GCA_964547355.1 uncultured Calditrichaceae bacterium | reverse complement strand
GGGATATGTTATACGTGAGAACTAATAATACCTTTTTCTCTTATCTATTAGTCTGCTTGAAGAATCACAAATTTCAACGTTCTCTTTGAATTTAATTCATGAAATCAGCAGATTCGTCCTTTTTAGAACGAACTTATTCATATTTCCTGAGTTTTATTATAAATCTTCTTTTAAATGGTTTCCTGCGGCCGCGGCCACAGCCAATTCATCGCAGCGTTCGTTTTCCGGATGACCGGCATGGCCTCTGACCCAGTGCATGGTTACCTGATGTTTGCCCATCAAATCGAGCAAACGCTGCCATAAATCGGGATTTTTAGCCATCTCCTTTTTGTTCCTTTTCCAGCCGTTTGCCTGCCAGCGCCGCACCCAGCCTTTGTTGATGGCATCGACAATGTAGCGGGAATCGGAATATATTTCCACCCGGCAAGGCTCCTTCAGCGCTTCCAGGGCGGCGATGATTGCCATCAGTTCCATGCGGTTGTTGGTGGTGCGCTTATATCCCGCGGAAAGTTCTTTTACATGCCCGCCGTATTTTAGAATGACCCCGTAACCTCCGGGGCCTGGATTGCCTGAGCAGGCGCCGTCCGTGTATATTGTTACTTTCTTCAATTCTTCCTCGATCAAAATATTCGTTTTTTACCTACAATTAACTAAATCCGTAATCTACCATTCGTTTCCGTTCGGTTATTTGATCAGGATCATCTTCACCGCCCGGCTGCGGTCCTGTCCGTTGACCCGGAGACGCACAAAATAAACGCCACTCGGCAGCGTCCCGGCATCATAATGGATTTGGTGCTCCCCTTTCTCCTGTTGTCCGTGTACAAGTTGTGCGACCTTGCGTCCGGCGGCATCATAAACAGCCAAATCGATCTCTGCCCTTTGAGTGAGCGCATAGCGGATCGTGGTGCTGGCGTTAAAGGGATTGGGATAATTCTGGTATAAAACCATTCGGGTGGGTATTTCTTGCCCGGCGTTTTCTGACGGCAGGCCGGACAACTGGTCGAGATCAATTTTGTACATGGAACGGCCGTGCGTTCCGGCAAACAGCTCATGGCTGGCGGGATGAATTTTGATATCGTTCACCACAACGATGGGCATTCCGGCTCCTAACGCCTGCCAATAGGTGCCATCGTCAAAGCTGACAAAAGCGCCCACATCTGTTCCCACGAACAAAATCTCCGGCTCCTCCGTATCCATCGCAAAAGCGTTTATGGGCGCATCCGGTAGATTCGAGCTAATATCCTGCCAATGTACGCCGCCGTCTTCGCTCTTAAAAATATGAGGCTGAGGATCCTGCCATTTCAATCCGGAAAAAGTCACATACACCCGTTGCACGTCAAAGGGATCCACCGCCACTCTGGTTACCCAGCGAAAGGGGAGTCCCTCCGAGATGTTCGTCCAAGTTGTGCCCAGATTGGTCGTCTTCCAGATCAGGCCATCGTCCGTACCCACGTAAACCACCTTCGCATCCGCTTCGGCCACGGCAATGGTAGTAATCGTTCCCACCCGGCTGTCGTCCAGGTTGCGCGTCAGATCCGGGCTGATTTTTACCCAGCTCGCACCGCCGTTGGAACTGCGCCACAGATGATTGGTTCCGTAGTACAGGACGTCCGGATTTTGGGGATCCATAACGACCGGCGTATCCCAGTTATGCCGCTCGTTTTTGATTTCTTCCGGCAGGATGTCATAAAAGGTCTTGCCGCCGTCCGTCGATTTGTAGAGCTGTCCCCATTGATACTCGGCGTAAATCACATCCGGATTGCGGGGATCGATTAAAACATAGAATCCGTCACCGCCAAAAATCCTTTCCCATGCATCCGGCTGGCTGTTTTTTGTGCGCAGGGTGCCGTTATCCTGCGTGCCGCCGTAAGCGTACTGTGGGTGCTGCGGATCAAGCCCTATTTCGTAAAATTGCGTGACCGGCAGAATCGCTACCTTACGCCAGGTCTCGCCGCCGTCTTCGGAAATATTTATTCCCCCGTCGTTTCCGTCCAGTACATAATTGACATCCGAAGGATCAAATGCCAGGGCGTGGTGATCCACATGCAAACCTGAAGGACCGTCGTAACCGTAAATGATCGGCCACGTGTTGCCGCCGTCTATACTGCGCATGAGCGCCACATCCAGCACAAAAACCGTGTTAGGGTCGGTGGGATGCACACGTACCTGACCAAAATACCAACTGAACCCGTTACTGCCATTCTGCAAGGTTTCCGTAACGCCAAGATCCTTCCAGGTATTGCCGCCGTCTTCACTTTTATACAATCCGGTAATATCCGAACCGTCCGTAAACAAGGCGTAAATGATTTTACTGTTGCTGGCGCACATGGCCAGCCCGATGCGTCCGACCCGGGTTTGGGTGGCATCCGGAAAACCGTTGGCAGGCCCCAGTTTTTCCCAGCTCAGACCGCCGTCCTGAGAGCGGTAAACGGCGCTGGTAGCACCGTAAAGATGGGTTTGCGAGCGATACACAGGTCGACGCACCCGTTCCCACATGGCGGCCAGCAGGAACTGGGGATTTTGTGGGTCCATTATCAGGTCAACTGCGCCGGTGCTATCCGAGACGAACAGGGATTGCTGCCAGGTATTTCCTCCGTCATTGCTGATGTAAACGCCGCGCTCTCCTCCGGTTTCGAAATATGATCCCACCGCCGCCACCAATACCCGTTGATGATCGGAAGGATCAACAAGAATCCGGCCGATGGAAGCACTGTTCTGCAAACCGATCAACGACCAGGTATTGCCACCGTCTTCTGATTTATACACACCGTTTCCGGGAAAATTATTATGTCCGCCGTTGGCTTCTCCGGTGCCCACATACACAATATTTGGATCAACCGGGTCCACAGCCAGGTCGCCGACAGTCAGGTTGGGCTGGTCATCAAAAACAGGGAACCAATTCTCTCCGTGATCCAGGGATTTAAACACACCTCCGGTGGCTGCTGCGGCGTAAACGACATTCGGATTTTTTGGATTAAACTCGATATCCACCACACGTCCGCCGATGTTTTCCGGCCCTAAAAATTCCCATTCCGGCTGCACATCCTGCTTAAATAGGCCCATGCGTTTCGCCTGTTTAACCGCATGGCTGTATGCGTCTTTATCCGCGCGATCGTAAGGAAACGTGCGCTGCAACCAGAACCACTGAGAAGGATAGTTTTTTTCTTTGAAACGGTTTTCCCCGCCGCTGGAGGAATACCATGCATCGTTGGCAAGGGTTAAAAAAAACGTTGCGGCAAACACCGGAAGGAAAAAATAAAGAATTCCCCGTCGCAGTTTAGTCTTTTGATTCATTCTCTTTTACCTTTGTCCAATAGATCTGAATTCAGCCAAAACGTTCTCATTAGCCGCTAAACTGAACACATATTTACATTTCAAAGTTCGGATAAATATAGGAGAGAATGAAAAAAATGCCAAAGTATTTTGAGTCGAACAGGGAAAAAATAAAAAAGGAAATGGCAGAAGTTATCCATCACAACTTCTGCCACGTGACAGAGAGAACACGTGGATCAGAAAGAGGCTACTTCTTGGAATTATGAATTCCCTCAGGAAATCGAATTTCCATTGTCAACCGATAAGGAGACATACGAAGACGATAGTTTTCATCCACATAAGAAATAATATCGCCTTCCTTTAAATCAATGTCCTTAACTGCATCCTTGATGGACTTAAGCAAGTGATGTAAACGTTTCTCACTCATAATACCTCCTTTCAGTACGATATCATGGGTAGAGAAAAGCTGCGCCTTGTGCGGCCCTGATATGCGATGAGCCATTGTAATCATCCGTAAGAAATGATCATCCGGCCGTCCTCCCTGGCGTCTTTTAATTCCTGAATACATTCAAACAAACTGGCAATAGGAAGTCAATATAATTACTTAATCGGTCGTCATAAACGTATCTTTAATT
>CAZJNP010000338.1:0-3909 GCA_964547355.1 uncultured Calditrichaceae bacterium | reverse complement strand
CCCATTTTACTGTATTTTGCCAACCGTTGTGCTAACAATTCTTCTTTGGGGATTTGCATTAATTCTCGTAAATGACGAAGGATGGTCTCTTTGACCAGTTGGGCCGCCTTTTCCGGATCCTGGTGCGCCCCTCCTTCCGGTTCGGGAATCACTTCGTCCACAATTTTTAGCTCCAAAAGGTCCGGTGCCGTCACCTTCATGGCTTCGGCAGCCTGAGGTGCGTTAGCGGCGTCCCGCCATAAAATGGCCGCGCACCCTTCCGGACTGATTACAGAATACCACCCGTTTTCCAGCATAAGAATGCGGTCACCGACCCCAATCCCCAACGCGCCGCCGGAAGCACCTTCGCCGATAATCACATTAATGATAGGAACCGGAAGGCGCGCCATTCGGAACAGATTTTTGGCAATCGCTTCGGCCTGTCCGCGTTCCTCGGCTCCGATGCCCGGATAGGCCCCCGGAGTATCAATCAGTGTGATTACCGGTTTGTCAAATTTTGAGCCCATCTCCATTACCCGCAGCGCTTTTCGATAGCCTTCGGGATTTGACATGCCAAAATTTCTGTATAAATTTTCCTTTGTCCCTCTCCCTTTCTGCTGGCCAATAATCACAACGCTGAATTCTTCCAGTTGTGCAATTCCCGCCACCACCGCCTTATCATCGGCAAAATAACGATCGCCATGTAATTCTTCAAAATACGAGCACATGCGCTGAATATAATCCAGCGTGTATGGCCTTTGCGGATGGCGCGCCAACTGAACGCGCTGCCATCGGGTGAGATTGGAATAAATTTCCTTCCTCAATTGTTGGGCTTTCTTCTCCAGGCGCTTTATATCATCTTCCAGATGCACACCGGTCGAAAGTGCGTACTCACGCATCTCTTTAATTTTTTCTTCCAGCTCAACAACCGGCTTTTCAAAATCAAGAACAAATCTGTCCGTTTTTAATGCCATGACCTCCCTTGCCCCTTACACCCTGTTTATCAAATTGTATAATCTAAGTTTCCATACCAGAAACATCGCTTCCCACATGATCTTCTTGGATAGTTTCGACTCGCCAAACTGGCGGTCAACAAATATGATCGGAATTTCTTTGATACGAAATCCCTTTTTCCAGACTTTATAATTCAATTCGATCTGGAAACCGTATCCATTGGATTTAATACGATCAAAATCTATGGCTTCCAGTACTTCACGCCGAAAACACTTAAACCCGCCGGTGGAATCATGGATTGGAATCCCGGTAACAATACGCGTATAAACATTTGCAAAATAACTGAGCAGCAAACGGCGCAACGGCCAGTTAACCACATTAACGCCCTTGATATAGCGCGAACCCAGAATCAGGTCGTTCTCCTCAATTGCTTTTAAAAAATTGGGGATTTCCTTGGGATCATGGGAAAAATCCGCATCCATCTCAAAAATGTATTCAAATCCCTTATCCAAAGCAACTTTAAAACCGGCAATGTACGCCTTGCCCAGGCCCTCTTTCTTTTCCCGCTCCAAAAGATGAACATTGGGATATTTTTTCTTGAGTTCCTTAATTTTATCCGCTGTACCATCCGGGGAATTATCATCCACATATAGGATGTGAATTTCCGGCTGATACTGAAATATTGCCTCGGTTAATCGTTGTACATTTTCGATTTCGTTATACGTGGGTACTATAACCACAGCTTTGGACGCATCTACCATTTACTTATCTTCCAGCTCCTTTTTAAATCGTTGCAAGGCCTTTTCCAGCGCATCGGGTTCCCAACCGGTGTAGTTTACCAATTTATCGATCTTAAAGGTAGAATTCGTCGGGCGAGGCGCTTTTTGTTGCAATTCATCGGTCGTTATCGGTTGAATTAAAGACTCGTCCAGCCCAAACGTGCGTGCAATCATTACGGCAAAGTCGTAACGACTGATTTGATCCGGGCCTGAAATATGAAACAATCCATAAATCTGTTTTTCCAATAAACGGTAAATGCCTTCCGCCAGATCCGGCGCGTAGGTCGGGTTGCCTATCTGATCGGTGACCACCCGGATACGATTTCCCTGGCGCAAATTACTCCAAACCCATAGCGCAAAATTGGGGCGAACCTGGATACCGTAACCATACAATACCTGCGTTCGAACGATTAAGTATTCCACATTACTTTCACGGATAATATTCTCGGCGGCCAACTTGCTTCGGGCATAATTCCCTCTTGGGCTGGGTGGATCGATTTCCCTGTAATTACCATACTGGCCATCAAACACGTAATCTGTGGACACTTGCACAAAGACCGATTTAAGAACATCAGCCATATCCAGCACATTTTCCACAGCGTGCACATTTACCTGCCAACAATTTTCTCTGTCATCTTCGCAGTCATCCACATTAGTGTATGCCGCCGCATTGATAATGACATCTGGTTTTATCTTCTCGATCTTAGCATATGTTTGAGAACGATTGGTAAGGTCGATTTGCAGGTATTTGCCCGGAAATTCCGGTAGGAAGCTCTCCTCTTCAAGAGAAGCACCAATCACCTGAAACGTTTTGCCAAAACGTTTCACAAGGTTTTGTCCCAGTAATCCGTTGCAGCCAAGAATCAAAACTTTAGCCATTTATTTCCTCTAATTTTTTTCGCAATGCGTTTGGTTCGGGTAAACCCTTAAACGCACCCGATGCCGCCGCTATCCGATTTGCCATTTGCGCAGCGTTATTAATATCCTCACTACGAAGATACTCCACCACAAAACCACCTAAAAAAGCATCACCACATCCAGTAGGATCGGTAACTTCCACACCTTTTCCTGGTTTCGTTTCAATAAAACGTTGAATCCCATGCCTGTTTATCAAATAACTATGGCTGCCGCGAGAGCCGAAAGTTAAATTAAGAATTTTAGTTGTCCTAAAGCAAGATTCCTTCCAAAAAAAATCCAAATCATCATATTTACTGACCATGAGATTAAATTCCGATTCATTCATATCGATAATGTCCGTGCAGGTTATCCATTCTATAATATCCGGCGGATATCTTAAATACCGCCGACCGTCGGATTTTCTGCCCAATGTAAGGCTGTGCACATCCAGAGCAATCAAACCGTCAAAGCGTTTACGAATTTCCTGCATTGCATCCAAACGGATATCCCACCCGGAGATTAAATTGACAATTATAGCATCGCATTGTAAGGCTCCCTGTACCTGCTCGTACTCCAACGGCGGTAAAGGTGCCATGGAATATTCGCTACGTTCTTCCGGGGTGTGATACACAATCCGTACCCAGTTATTTTCCTGCGCTATGGGAATAAATCCTGAGGGGTCAATGACACGGTCGCTGCCATACATACGCTCTACGTTCGGGTAAATATCCTGCCCCACAAAGCAAATCGGACAAATCGTAAACGGTTCGTCCAACATGGCGCGCAGCGCATTGATGGTATATAGCAACCCGCCCAGGCTGTGCGAAACGCTCCCGTCGTAATGTTCCAAAACGTCACGTACGATGGTTCCGATGACCGCAATCTTCATTTTAACCCTTGTAACGTTTGACCGCACATACAACAGACTAACTACGATATTCTCTGTTCACTTTACATCACCGGATGTTTTTACGATAATATTTTCAACCGGATATATGGAAAAAAATTTCCTGGTAAAAAGTACTCCTTTTCCCGTATCATGAAAACCAACTACTTCCTCACCTTCCCAGCGAGTATTACCAACTATTTTGCCTTGCAATTGGCCCGTTTTCCAGTCCCGGGTAAAAATCAGACGCTCCCCGGGTTGGCTTTTAGAATAGACTTCCACCCAGAGGATTTCGTTTTCCACTACACGCCGCAATTGTTCGCGCAGCGTTCGAATAAGAATATCTTCTTTCCAGCGTTTTAAGCGTTGCAGCGCCCTTTCCTTTTTACGGCGCTGATTGCTTCTGTAACATAA
>CAZJNP010000337.1:0-3928 GCA_964547355.1 uncultured Calditrichaceae bacterium | reverse complement strand
ACCTTGAGCTCCATGGCTCCTCCTCGTTTAAGTATTTACCAAATGATTTTTGATTTGATTTTTTTTTTTACCGAATGATTGTGCGATCATTCGTCTGCTTTGCAGGAGGCCTGCGAAGTAATGCCGGCCTGCTGACGCATTTTTAGCAGCCGGGATACCTGCGCCGCATCCAGATTTTTCACTCCGCCAATTTGTCCGGCAATGACCTGAATTTTAGCGGCATGTTCCACGGTTTCCATCTTGAAATAGGCCTGCTCCACCGTTTTGCCCACAGTCACCACACCATGATTCGCCAGCAGTACGGCGTCATATTCGGCGATGTATTTTCTCAAACTCAAAAACACTTCTTCTGTTCCGGGTGTAGCGTATTCGGACAGCGGAACACTGCCCAGCGTAAAAATGACTTCCGGCATCACACAACGTTCCATGGGGATTCCGGCCACGGCAAAAGCGGTTGCATAAGGTGGATGGGCATGACATACACTGCGCACGTCCGGCCGTTGACGGTAAATATCCACATGCATCATCGCTTCCGAAGAGGGTTTGCCGTGCAGACTAACCACCCGGCCGTCCAGATCGATGACCACCAGGTCTTCGCTCTTCATAAACCCTTTGCTCACCCCGGTGGGGGTAATTAAAATCCTGTCTTCGCTTAAACGCACGCTAATGTTCCCGTCGTTGGCAGCCACAAACCCTCTGGCGTACATACGCTTCCCGATTTCAATCAGTTGTTTTTTGTAAGCGCTGATATTCATTTTAATATTCCCTGTATCCGTGCTTTCTAATTTATTGTTAACGGATTATCCCCATTATGATAAAATTTTCTCGCAACTTTCGATTTTTTGTAACGTTAAGCAACTTGACAAAAGGAATCAAGCGCTATTATAACAACGGTCATTTTTCATGTAAAAATTTTGCTTTTCCGGTTGGAAGGATGTGGAGAAATTTGTAAATTTAACGTCTCTTAACCTGACAGAAAAACGGAGGAAGTGCGAATATGTCGATCATCAAACCCTTTAAAGGCCTGCGTCCGCGTAAGGATATGGCTGCCAAAGTAGCCTCTCCCCCTTACGATGTGTTAAACAGCATCGAAGCCCGCGAAATGGCAAAAGATAATCCCTATTCCTTTTTGCATGTGGTCAAACCGGAAATCGATCTGCCGGAAGGCACCGATCTGTATAGCGAAGCGGTGTACAACAAAGGCGCCGAAAATCTGAAAAAACTCATTGACGAAGGCATCATGAAACAGGATGCCTCACCCTGCTTTTATGTGTACCGTCAGATCATGGGCGATCACAGTCAGACTGGTTTGGTGGCCGGTGCTTCGGTGGAAGAGTACCAGCAGGGGCTGATCAAAAAACACGAACTAACCCGCGCCGAAAAAGAAGAAGACCGCGTCAAACACGTGGATCATCTCAACGCGCAAACCGGGCCGGTTTTTTTAACGTACCGCGCCATGCCGGAAATCGACGCCATCATCGATGAAATTTGCGCCGGGGAACCGGAAAACGATTTTACGGCGGATGACGGCATCCGGCACACCCTGTGGGTGGTGGACAGGGCTGAAGACATCCACAGACTTCAGGAAGCATTCAAAAAACTGGACGCGCTGTACGTGGCCGACGGGCATCACCGTTCTGCCGCTGCGGCAAGAGTAAAAGAAATGCGCCAGAAGAACAATCCCAACCACACCGGCGAAGAAGAGTACAATTATTTTCTGACCGTCATTTTTCCGCACAACCAGATGTACATTATGGATTACAACCGGGTGGTAAAAGATTTGAACGGGCTTTCTCAGCAGGATTTTCTGGAAAAAGTTTCCGAAAAATTTACGGTGCGCAAGTTAGGTCACAGCGCAGAAAAACCAAAAGAAAAACATCATTTTCTGATGTATCTGGACGGCGTCTGGTACGAACTGATCGCCAAAGACGGTATCTTTGATCCCAACGATCCCGTGGACCGGCTGGATGTTTCCATCCTGATGAACAATCTGCTGGTGCCGGTGCTGGGTATCGGCGATCCCCGCAAAGACAAACGCATCGACTTTGTGGGAGGTATCCGGGGACTGGAAGAATTAAAACGGCGGGTAGATTCCGGAGAAATGGCCGTTGCGTTTGCTCTCTTCCCCACTTCTATCGAAGATTTAATGGCCATTGCCGATGCCGGTAAAATCATGCCGCCCAAATCCACCTGGTTCGAACCCAAGCTCAGAAGCGGGCTGGTTGTGCACATGCTGGATTAAAAAAACCTGCGACGCGCTTAAAACATACCATGACCGCCGCAGCATTCCGAACACTGCGGCGGTTTACATTTCAATCCCGAAGCGTTCCATCATGGAATAGAGCCGGCGCCGGGTAATGCCTAACAGCTCGGCCGCCCGGGTCTTGTTACCGTCGGCTTTGCGGATGGCGCTTTCGATCAACCGTTTTTCCAGCTCGTCCAGAACAATCCCTTCGTCCGGGATTTCCATCTCCCGGACAACATCCGCTGTCCGCCTGGTTGAAGTCTCCGGGATGTCCACATCCTCTATCACCGCGTCGGACACGATGGCCGCCCGCATGATAATATTTTCCAGCTCACGGACGTTACCGGGATAATCATAGGCCATCAGCTTTTGCCGCGCTTTTAGCGACAGCGATTTTTCCGGATAGCGCTGCAAAAAGTATTGGATCAGTTCCGGGATATCTTCTTTACGCTCCCGAAGCGGTGGCAGATAAATCGGGAAGATATTGATGCGGTAATACAGATCGGAACGAAACTGCTGCTGCTCGATCATTTCTTCCAGGTTGCGGTGGGTGGCGGTAATCAGACGGAAATTCACCTTAATCGGTTTGTTGCTGCCCAGATGGGTGATTTCGTTATTTTGCAGAACCCGGAGTAATTTAGCCTGCAAGCTTAACGGCAGATCACCGATTTCATCCAGGAAAACCGTGCCGTTCTGGGCCTGCTCAAAGAGTCCGGGTTTTCGTTTATTGGCGCCTGTAAACGCCCCGGGCTCGTAGCCGAATAATTCGCTTTCCAGCAGATTTTCCGGCAAGGCGGCACAGTTCACCGCCACAAAGGGGTGCTCCCGGCGGGCGCCGGCGTTATGAATCGCCCGGGCCACCAGCTCTTTGCCGGTGCCGCTTTCTCCCCTGATTTGCACCGCCGCGTCGCTGGCGCTTACCTGCTGAATCAGGCGGAAGACTTCTTGCATTTTTTTACTTTTGCCCACGATGCCGGGGAATTCCACCGGCCCGCTCTGGCGCTGCCGTAGTCTCAGGTTTTCTTTTTCAAGCTCTTTCTGGCGTAAAATTCGCTTTACGCGTAGAATAAGTTCGTCCATTTTAAAGGGTTTAATCAGATAATCGTTGGCCCCTTTTTGCATGGCCTCAAGGGCGGTTTCCTGGGTGGCAAAGGCCGTCATCATAATGGTTTCGGTACGGGGTGCATGCTTACGGATATGCTCCAGCACCTGCATACCGTCCACCGGTTTCATCTTCAGATCGGTGATGACCAGATCGAAAGAATCTTGCTCCAGTTTCTCGATCGCATCCGCACCTGAAAAGGCCATTTCCACGGAAAAGGAAGACAGTTCCAGCGCGCCTTTGATCAGCTTGCACATGCGTTCTTCATTATCTACAACCAGAATTTTCATTGTCTTTTCCCACCTGTTTGAGCCGAAGAATCAGACCAAAAACCGGGTCTTTTCTTGTAGTGCTCGACATACAACAACATCGCGTATAAAAGAAGATAAAAAAGATCACTATGCCTGGCAAACCGTTGATCTTTATTAAAAGATATTTTATGGCTTTATTGTACTCAAAAATAAATGCGTATCTTCCATTCTGGATGGGGTATAAAGAAAGATTTAATCATTGGATCGTTTCATAAACGAAGTTACAAAACTTTTTAAAGGGTTTATATTGTTCAACAGGCATGGGCGGAC
>CAZJNP010000336.1:0-3930 GCA_964547355.1 uncultured Calditrichaceae bacterium | reverse complement strand
GCTGTAGAACGCAGTGCCGAAAAATACACCGGTTTGGATAAAGTGGAAATCTCCACCAACGAAACGTTGCTCGATCTGCAAAAATTTAAATTAAATAACGGATTGAAAGATGCGTCTATTGCGTTCGGCAAATATTTAACGAGCGATCTGTATGTGGAATATCGTACCCGGTTCGGCGGAAACGTGCCCGCACCCAAACTAAGCTGGCAGGCGGGGAACCGGTTGGGTCTTCAATACCGCATCAATCGGCACTGGAGTTTGAATAGCTATTACGAAAAAACCGATCGTGGTAATAATAAAATCGAGATCGGCATCAACTGGGAGTTGACCTTTTAATATGGTAACGAAGGCAAGCGGCAAACTTAGGCGCCCCTTTGCGAAGAAGCGGATAAGTCATCAATGAAAGCGAACGCGATGAAACGGACCTTATACATCATTTTTTTTACACTATTGCTCTTGCAAACCATGGGATGGGCAGCCACCACCAAAGTCAAAAAGATCGTATTCCGGGGCGTACATTTCCATGGGGACGAAGATCTGGAGAATATCATCGCTTCGCATGAGGGCAAGCGTTTTGACCGTCGGCTCGTGCGTCTGGATAAGCTGCTGATGACGAATTATTACAAGGCCAACGGCTTTTTTGATGTTTCCGTTACCGACAGCATGGTCTATGTGCAAAAACGTAAATTTGTGGAAATCTATTACACCATAAAGGAGGGCCAGCGTTACTATTACGCCGGGGTTCGTTTCCGCGGTTACAAGGACGTGCCGGTGGATAAGCTGGTAGAGCCGTTTAAAAAAATCCGCTTGTATGCTCCCTTCAACGAGTCCCTGATCACCGAAGTGGTAAAAGGTGTGGAAAATATCTATTATAATTCCGGAAAGCCTTTTGTAGAAATTAACGTGGATTATTTGTACGAGCAGGATTCGCTCATCGTTGTGCTGGTCAATTTAAAAGAAAATCAAACGGTTTATATCCGGGAGATTCGTTATTTCGGCCTGAAACAGGTGCAAAAATTTATCGTGCGCCGCGAACTGGAAATAAAGCGCGGGGACCGTTACAGCCGTGAAAAACTGGAAGCTTCACAAAAGAACATTTATAGCACCGGTTTGTTTAAATATGTCAGTTTTGATTTGGAGCCTTTAGCCGATGATCCCACCCAGGCCATATTAAAAATCTTTGTCCAGGAAAAACAAGCCCGCTGGATCGGGGTTCGGCTTGGCATTGCCCATGAGCAGGAAACCTATTACGGTAATAAATTCGAAATGACCCTGCAGGGCGGACACCGCAATCTGTTTGGCACCGCGCGCAGCATCAGTTTCCATATCACACCATCGTTTATTTACGATCTCAGCGAAAAGAAGGTATTTAACCCAGATAATAAAATTTCTTTGCGATTCGTGGAGCCCTGGATTCTGTACACCCGAACACCAGGCGTTTTTCAGTTGACTTATGAACAATTCCGGCCCCCAAACAGTGGGCACTTTGATCTGTGGCGCGCTAAATTTGACGTGAAACGAAAGCTTAAAAACGCCATGGAAATTATGGGCTCCCTGGATATGAAACTGGTCAATCTGGTTTCCACCGGCCAGATAGACAGCGCCTATGCCGCGCAGATAGAGGCGGATAAAAGTCAGGTCTATTCGGTGGTGTTTTACGTTAAAAGAGACAAACGGGAGAATATTTTTAGCCCGGAGGACGGCTCGTTTACGGATGTGAGTATGTCCTATTCCTACAGCCAGGGGCGGGATGCGAACCAGCAATTACAAACCAACAATTACATCACGGTGAGCGCCTCATGGCAGCGGTATCAGCCCTGGCGTCCTAAACTCGGCCGCTGGAAGCGCATGCGCTTTACTTTGGCCAGCCGTCTGAAAATGGGCGCCATACTGGAACCGGGGACACCCGGCATCATTCCCATAAACGACCGTTTTTATGCCGGAGGGGCGGCCAGTGTACGCGGGTACCAGGAGCAGTTTTTAGGACCCGCCGCCCGGAAAGACGCCAATGGGAAAATTATCGAAGCCGCCGGTGGAAAGTTTTTATTCCTGGCAAACATCGAAACGCGCATTCCTTTATTCTGGGTGTTTGTATTTGAGACTTTTATCGATGCCGGTTATGTGTGGCCGGAGTTGGAGGACATCCGGTTGAAGGACATCAAAGTAACCAGCGGTGCGGGGCTGGTGGCGTTGACGCCGCTGGGTCCGATACGTCTGGATTACGGGTTCAAGTGGATGCCGGTTGCCCAGGACCCCTCGCGCGATGCCTGGCACATCGGTATCTATTTTGCTTTTTAGAGGAATGAATTCAAAAAGGCATCAGCACTTCCACCAAAAATTGACTGTGAAACTGTTCGTCAAAGGCCAGGTCTGTCCGAACTACCTCCACATACGGCAGCAGAAAGTGCAATCCCACGCCGAACCCGCTGATAAAATTCTGTCTTGAAAACTCTTCCCTGCGGTTCCAGACAATGCCGCTTTCGGCAAAGAAGCCAAAGTTTAAACCGAACTTGAGATTGCGGGTGGAAGATTCCGGTACCAGGGCGGCCGGTAGATCAAAATAGCGCACCGGGATCAAAGGAAAACGCAACCCGACGCCGGCGGAAAATGCGTGTCGCCCTTCGATCACCTCGTAAAAATGACCGCGTATCCGTTCCAGATATCCCAGATAAACCCGGTCGTAAACCGGAAGCTCACCCAGCGATTGTTTGGTGTACAATCTGGTGGCTAAAATAATCCCCCGGTAATTAAAGTACCGACGCAGGTCCATCAGATACTGGAGGTAGTTTAAATGCGTATTAAACAATCCGTTTTTAGTCAGCGCAAATTTAACCAGCCATCCGTGCGCAGGATAAGCATAAAGGTCGCGTTTATCGTAAATAACGGTAAGGCGCATTCCGTTGTTGGTTTCTTCCCGCTTGCCGGATAGCATCACCGTTTGCCACCCCTCGGGCACCTGAATATGATCGCTAAAGAGCGTGATCCGGGTGACAAAATAGCGGTTCCAGAATTTACCCAGCGATACGGCGCCGTAATAATGTTTCTCTTCGAACTGGTACGCGCGGTTAATCTGGTCGTATTTTTGAAAGAAGACGCCGCTTGTAAAGTGGTGTTCATTACCGATCCAGGGATTGATGTAAGAAAATAAAAATCCCTTATGGTGTCCGAAAAGGGCATTTACATACAGCTTTTCGTTCATTCCGCGAAAATTGATGTTGGCAAAACCAAAGCCGTAGGTCAGCTTGTTCCAATCCCGGTCATCCACCATAAAAATGGGATAGGGGTAAATATAGAGCCGTTCGGTAACGGAGACAATGACGCTGACGCTGTCTCCTTTGGGCATTTTAATCAGCTCCACCCGATTGAACAACCACAGATTTTCCAGCCTTTTTCTGGAAGCGGTCAGCAAAGAATCCGTTAAATACGTACCCTCCCGGAATAATAGTTCGCGCCGGATGACTTCCGGCCTGGTGTTATGGTTACCGAAGATGAGAATAGAAGCCACCGGTTGTGGATCGTTGTTGTTTGACTGGGCAAAAGCAAAAGAAAAGCCGGCGCCTATGCAAATCGCAATCAATGTAAGCTGTATAAGTATAAGTCGTCCTGCGGTCAAAATCATATTGGATTCCGTTTTAATCGATTTTTTTTCTGCGTTACTTACCATATATGCCCTATAACCCTATTCCCATATTCCTTATACCCATACACCGCTCCACTCCGCTTAAGTAACCCAGATGGGGTTGGTGTATCCGTGGTGTGCTTGCCGCCCGACGGATTCTGCTTCGGCCCGGAAATACAAGACAGGTTCGTGTATTTGCAAGGGAATCTGCCCGGTAAAACGGTACATGTCGTTTTTGAAATTCCGCTGCCACACTTTGCGCTCGCTTTTCGAGTTGACCAGTCCCGCCCAAACGGTAAGCTTTGTTAACC
>CAZJNP010000335.1:0-3945 GCA_964547355.1 uncultured Calditrichaceae bacterium | reverse complement strand
GAGCAGGACCAAGCCGGGCCGAAGACACTTCTTCATATTTTTTAAATCCAAATTTTTTGAAATTCTTTTCCGTAATGAAAGTTTTCAAATAATCATTCAATGTTTTTTGGGCGATTCTTTGGGTCTTCTTTGGCACGTCGTTTTGCGCGGATACGGGATTATTCAAAATGAATAGCACCATGATAATTAAGACGCAAAATATAGTTTTTATTTTTGATATTAAACTTATCATGACATTGCCTCCGTTGCATTTGGTTTAATATTTGTTCAAGTAACAATACTTTTCTCACGGGCATATCGTTTACTGACCGCTGTATTTAAAATTGTAGAAGCTGTAGCTCCAGTTCCGGGTGGCCGAGGTTACAAAGGCTTCGTAAGTTGAAACCAGGTCTTCGCCTCCCTGAACCGATTGACAATCGTCGTTCGTTTTCTCGCAATCGGGCGGCCAGGGATTGAGATACGAAACATATTTCATCGTATCGATTTGGGCATAACCGTAAGCGGTTACTACATGCCCACCGCCGCCTGTCCATATCCATACCACCTGCACCGGACTTTTATCGCAGCAAGTCGATGTTGAAATGGTTTTCTTTAATTTTTCCCAGGACAAAACGGAAGGCGTGTAAACGTAATCGAAGTTCCAATGGGACCAATTGTTTTTGATCTCATTAATGGTCGCTCCCCAGTTGATTCCCCAGCAATCACAATCGCCCGTACATCCTTCGTCGCAACAATCCGGCGGCGTTCCGTGTATGTAATTGGCGGATTCGCATTGCGGTACGCGGTGACCGTAATGCTCTGAGATCATTTCGGTCGTAGCAGCCCAGCACCACCAGTCCCTGTGCTGGGGATACATCTTCACTGCCACACTGGATATTTTTTGGGGCCTGCAGCAACTGGTGAAAAGAACGGGGATGGTAAAAATTATCAGTAAAATAATAATTTTAAGTTTCATGATCTATCTCCTATTGAAAGATTTACTAAGTGTGAAAATCAGTTAATTTATTTTTTTTCTGTGATCATTTTAAAAAAATTCAGTTAATTAATTGCTCCATCTGTTTTATGTAACTCATAAGATGTGTACGGTATTGTTCGTGACTATGGCCAACTTCATCTTTTATCGCTTTTAACGTAGAAGTTTCCGGCTCATTTGGTGCCTCATAAAAAATCTGTAACAGTTTTTTATACGTTTGAATAAAAAACCGATTGCTTTCGGCAATACACGTTTTTACTTTTTCCTCAAGTTTCTGTATTTCTCTTGCCTCGCCATAGAATTTTTTTATTACAGATAAATGATATCGAGCCCAGCGGGCAATATTAAGAATCCCATCATGGCTACCCATCCATTCATCAAAACAGTTATTGGAAAATGAGTATAAAAGATTTAAACCCGGTTGCAGAAATTCATAATCTTCAAATCCCGGTGCACCTTTCAATCTCTTTTTTTGTTTAAGCAACTTCTCAATACTCGTTTCAGCATAAGGAAGCATTTTGCAGAAGGTAACAGGCGAAGAACCGTCGGCACATATTTTTTCCAGAAAGTCGATATTTTCCGAAATCGTTTGAAAAGTAGATTTGGGGTTGAAAAGCATAAAACCAAAATCAAAACTTATTTCCAGTTCTTTCAGCAAATTAACGGCATGCAGGTTTGTTTCTTTTGTGATTCGTTTGTTCATTAATTCCAAACCAATATCTGTTCCGTCCTCAATGCCCAGATAAACCAAAAACAAACCGGCTTCCTTCATCATTCGAAAGAGATCAAGTTCAACTTCGTCAGGCCGGCAGTTTATCTTCCAGAGAAGATTTCCGTTTAATTCAGTAGTTGACAAAGTTTCACAGAACTGGCGAATCCATCTTTCCTCTTTTAAAGAGGATGCCGGAAAATCATCATCCTGGAACATAAAGATGGAACAGTCTAACTCACGATACAGTAATTCCATCTCTTTTACAACCATTTCCGGACGGCGTATTCGTTTAATTGGCCCCGGAGGCTTTGAATAAAACTGTCTGATACTGCAAAAAGAACAATTATAGAAACAGCCTCTGCTGGCTAAAAGAGTGGCATATTTTTTTCCAAAGGCGTATTCCTTAAGTGGCTGGCGAACGGGCACAGGGAAATTATCCAGATTCTTTTCCAACGGCCGCAAATCATTTACCATTAGTGAGCCGTTCTGTCTGTATGCAATTCCCTTTACCTTTTCCCAGTCATTTTTTTTAATGATCGCTTCCGCCAGGTCACGAAAAGTATATTCACCCTCATACAGAACAACGGAGTTTAGTTCAGGAATCATTTGTAAAAGTTCTGAATATCGCAAACTGGGGTAATGACCTCCTGCGCAAAAATGACTTTTGATTCCGTTGGTTCTTAAATACCTAATCAGAGCATCAAATTCATAAATGTGGTACTGAAATATGATTGAAAAGCCAACGAGAGGCGGAGTATAAAGAAGCAGCTCTTTTAGTATTATTTTCCTCCCAAGCCTGAAATCTATAATTTTCACGTCATATTGATTTTCCAATAAAACAGAGGCGATGTATCCGATGCCTAGATTATCTTGCTCCAAAAAGGCGATCAGGAATATAGTTTTCTTTTGCATACTGCATCCTTAAAAATGGACAGATCTGATATATATGAAAAACATGATTTATAGATTATTTTTGTGAAAAGACTTCGGCAATTTCTGTGTACATTTTGGCCTCAATTTCTTTTGACTGGATTTCGATTTTTGTTAATTCTGCCAGACGCCGCATTTTAATCGAGTAGATTTGCATAACAATTCTATCAGAGAGACGCTCTAGGATAATAGGTGGCGGATCCATAACCCATTCTTTTAAAATGTGGTGGTGTGAATGAAATAATTCACTTGGAATTTTCGGTAAATGCAATTCTTCTGCTTTCATGATTCCTCCCAATGTTAATCAGACCTGTCCAATGAGTGAACTACGATCAATATAGATTCTACTCCAGGGAAAGCGACTGCCCGGAGGCACGGTACAAATCGGTCCAGATCTCCTGTGCGATTTTTTCTGACCAGATTTTATTCTGAACAAGTTGATCCGTCAAAATAGCAGCAACGGGAAAAGCGCGCATAAAATGGCAAAAAGGCGGTGGGCTAGCGCCGAAACAAATACGAGCCAGGGGACTATCAGGATCTATATATGTGATACGCTCAGTTGCCAGAGTGTTTTTGATGTTCACCTGTGTTTTTTTGTCCAGAGCAAGACCGTCAATTATGATAATACCGGCATAAATAGAGATGTCAGATGCAGTGGAAACAGGATTCACTTTTTTTAGATAGACATCATAAATTGCACGGGCTTGTTCGGGTCGAATAACATTTTCCTGCTCCAGTAAGCCCACAATAATTAATTCCCTTGCCAGATTTCTACCAAATTCCGTGCTGAATCCGATTCCAGCAATTTTGCAAATAGGAGATGCAGGATGCTTTCTACAAAATTTATCTAAATCGCTGTCTGGTATTGGATAGGCGACGCCGGAAACAGCTTCAAAGGACTGATCAAGAATGCTTAAAGATTTTTCTGCTGTCCAGCCCTTTATTTTGAAATGACGAAAAAGAGTTGGTAAGGAGTGGATAAATTGTTTTTCGTAGACAAATTTTTGCCAGAATTGGTGGGTTTGAGCCTCGAGGACACCATTGGCAATCAGATTGTCGATCAGAAGTATTCTTCCATCATCAATAATCACTCCTGCAACCAGACACCAGGGCGGAATGGGCTCGGACTTACACTCATCCGGAACACGATCAACAAAATAACCGGCGCGTTCTGCTCTTTTTATGGAATCAATAGCCAGTTGAAACCGAAGGTCTAAGTCCATTTGTCGATCGAACACCTTTGTACGTACTAATTGATCGAGAAAAAAACTTTCAAGGTTAAAGTTCTCAAGTATTCTCTCCGGGGTGGGCCAGGTGCCGATGGCAACAT
>CAZJNP010000334.1:0-3979 GCA_964547355.1 uncultured Calditrichaceae bacterium | reverse complement strand
CTATAAGTACACCGTGAATCCGTTCGTCCACCGCAGCTTTTTCCAGATTATCCCGGACTTTTTTCATATCGAGACGGGTTTTGCCCAAAGCATTTTCCAGCGGATCGGGCGCTACATATTCCGGCAGAGCTCCGCTGAGGTTGAGATACAAAAACCCCTTATCCGGGACCGAGGGCTCCGTATCCAGCAAAATCGAAATCGTAATAAAACCGGCAGCAATGATGAGTAAAAAAACAACCAAAACTCCGGCCAGCCATTTTAAAAAGGTCTTCATAAAATATAACTCTCTTTTGATTACTTGTGGTTAGCAAACAAAAAAGGAGATGACCTTTCATCTCCTGATTTGGTTCAAATCGCCCCTTACCGCAGACCGATCAGCACTCCGGCGATGGTGGCGGTCATAAACGTGGCCAGCGTGCCCCCCAGAACTGCTTTTAAACCGAATTTAGCCAGGTCACTGCGTCGGGTGGGAGCAATTCCTCCGATACCGCCGATCTGAATGGCGATGGAAGAGAAATTGGCAAAACCGCACAGAGCGTAAGTGGAAATAATCACCGCTTTTTCGCTTAACACGTGCATGGGTAAAAGTTCCGATAATTTGAGGTAAGCGATAAATTCATTCAGTACGATTTTTTGCCCGATCAGCGATCCCACGCTCACCGCATCATGCCAAGGCACACCGATGATCCAGGCAATGGGGCTTAGTAGATTCCCGAGAATAAATTCCAGTGAAATCGGTTTTCCATCGGAAGTGGTCAGGCCAAACAAATCGGTAAACACGCCCTGAAGCACCCAATTCACCATGGCGATCAAAGCGATAAAGGCCAACAGCATGGCCGCCACATTCAGCGCCAGTTTCAACCCGTCGGCGGCCCCGGTGGCTGCCGCTTCAATCACATTGGAATTGGTCTTTTCGATTTCCACCTTCACTTCGCCCATGGTCAGCGATTTTTGAGTTTCCGGCACCAGAATTTTGGAAATGACAATCGTAGCCGGCGCGGCCATGATACTGGCGGAAAGCAAATGTTTGGCGTAGAATAACTGCTGCGCCGGGTCTGTGCCACCCAACAGCCCCACGTAGGCTGCCAACACACCACCGGCAATGGTGGCCATGCCGCCTATCATCAACGTTAATAACTCCGAACGGGTCATGGGCTCCACATAAGGACGCACCACCAGTGGCGCTTCCGTCTGCCCGATAAAAACATTGGCCGCTACCGAAATGGATTCCGCGCCGCTCACCTTCATGGCCTTAGCCATGACCCATGCCATGCCCTGTACGATCCGCTGCATAATACCCAGATGGTACAAAACAGTCATTAAAGAAGAGAAAAAGATAATAGTGGGTAAAACCTGAAACGCAAAGATAAATCCGACGCCCTGATTTCTGAGCGCCTCTGGAAAGGCCTCCGCAAACTGCCCCTGATCCGAAAGCGCACCGAAAACAAATTTGGCCCCTTCAAAGGTAAATGAAATGATCTTAACAAAAAAATTGGCGATCCAGTTAAAAAACGTAGCGCCCCAGGGCGTCATTAAAACAAAGATGGCAAAAAGGAGCTGTAAGCCAATTCCAATACCTACTTGCTGCCATTTTATTTTGCGCTTATTCTCCGAAAAAAGAAAAGCGATCCCAATCAGGGCGGCTAATCCGAATATTCCAAAAGCAATGTCCTTCATTCCTTTTTATTCTCCTCTTTAATCTCCTCTTCTTCCTGCGGCGGCTCAAAGCAATTTCGGCATCTGGCTTCGTAGATATTTGAGGCGCCGACAATTACCGTATCGGTATCTTTTGTCAAACGTTGTGTATGATTGGCCGGATTTCCGCACACCGAACAAATGGCGTGCGTTTTGGTAATGTACTCGGCAACGGCCAGCAGTTGCGGCACCGGTTCAAACGGTTGCCCGCGAAAGTCCTGATCCAGCCCGGCCACAATCACCCTCTTACCCATATTGGCCAGCTTCTGGCACACATCCACCAGCGAATTGTCAAAAAACTGGGCTTCGTCAATACCCACCACCTGGGCTTCGAGGGCCAGGTGAATCATCTCTTGCGGATCTTTAATGACTTTCGCTTTGATCCGTTGTTGATCATGCGAAACGATTTCCGTTTCGCTATAACGGTTATCCACTTTAGGTTTGAAAATTTTTACTTTCTGGCGCGCAATTAACGCCCTGCGTAAACGGCGAATCAATTCCTCGGTTTTCCCGCTGAACATACTGCCGCAAATTACTTCGATCCAGCCTGTGTGCTGTTTGACCACATGCATCATATGCCGTTTTGTTCCCCTCCCTGTTTACTTTCGGTTCCGTTCAAAAGAGAATGTATTTTAGTCGTCAGAAGATCAATCGCCACCAGATTTTTACCCCCGCGCGGTATGATGATATCCGCATAGCGTTTAGACGGTTCGATGAACTGGAAGTACATGGGCCGCACCGTATCTTCGTACTGCCGGATTATCGAATCCACGCTACGTCCGCGCTCTTCGATATCCCGCTTCAGGCGCCGGATAAAACAAATATCCGGATCTGTGTCGATAAATACGCGAATATCCATCAAGTCGCGCAACCGGGATTCGCTGAGCACAAGTATACCTTCCAGAATAATGATGGTATGCGGGCCTACGGTGCGCGTTTCCTTCAGGCGGCTGTGGGTTTTGTAATCGTAAATGGGATGCGAGATCGCTTTGCCCTGCAGCAATTCTTTAAGATGCTCGGCTAATAGCCCATGATCAAAAGCATCGGGATGGTCAAAATTTCTGCCGCTGCGCTCGGTAAAAGGAATATCAGACAAATCCTTATAATAAGAATCCTCCTGAATCATGACCACTTTTTCCGAACCCAGGCGTTCCATGATGGTATTGGCGACCAGGGTCTTACCCGAACCGGACGCGCCGGCGATTCCGATCAAAATACCTTTTTTTTTCATATTACTCCAACTGTGAATCTTCAAATGCGTGTGGTAACAATTCCTTTAGTTTATACACCTTGTTTTCCTTACCATTGGTAAGGATGACGTCGATGTCCGGGGCGTAATCATAAAGCAATTGGCGGCAGGCGCCGCAGGGCGGACAAAATTCTCCCTCCTTCGCCACGACGGCGATGGCCTTAAATTTGGTTTTCCCTTCGGAGAGTGCTTTTGTCAGCGCCACCCGTTCTGCACAAATCGTCAATCCATACGAACTGCTTTCCACGTTACAACCGGTAAATACTTCTCCGTCGCTGGTAACCAGCGCCGCTCCAACCTTAAAATGCGAATACTTGGATTGCGAAAACTTACGGGCTTCTTTAGCCTTTGCAATCAATCCATTCATCTGTTCTTTTGTCATAATCCAACCAAGTTTAATTTATCTATAGTACGAGCACAGAGCCAATAGTAAAAAAGGCACTTCCTGTGCCCATTAAACCATTAAAACGGGAGGTCGTCAGGTTCTACCGGGGCATCTGCTTCGGCTTCCGGTTCTGCCGCAGGAGCGGCGGGTTCTTCCGTTGTCTCGGCACTTTCATTTTCTGCCCTAGAACCCAACAATTGAATGTCGTTGGCCATAATTTCCGTGCGGAAATGTTTCTGTCCGTTCTGATCTTCCCAGCTTCTGGTGCGCAGCATCCCTTCGATGTACACCTGGCGGCCTTTTTTAAGATATTCGCCTGTAAACTCGGCCAGGCGGCCAAAGGAAGTGATATTATGCCATTCGGTTTTTGTTTCCCATTGGCCTTCAGAATTTTTGGTGTTATAGTTTGTCGCGACCGAGAACGAGGCGATCGCTGTGCCGCTGGGTGCGTATCGTAAATCCGGATCTTTGCCCAGCCGCCCGATGATGATGACTTTGTTTACGGAACCTCGGGCCATTGTAACCTCCGTTTTTTAAGGTTGGATGGATATGGTTAATTAGCAGTTAACCAAATAAAAATAAAAAAATTTAAATCAAATACAAGTCGGATCGGGAAAATTTAGAGCGTTACTTTCCGATCGCATTTACTT
>CAZJNP010000333.1:0-3998 GCA_964547355.1 uncultured Calditrichaceae bacterium | reverse complement strand
TATGTAAACAGTTCGTCCTCGTTGTGGGCGTACTTTTTTTTGATCAGATCGTTGGCGCCTTCAATGATGCCTAAGGGGTTGCGCAGTTCATGAGCCACCGTGGAAGCCATGGTGCCTAACTGAACCAGATGCTCCTGGTCTTTGATTTCCGCCTGATATCGCATGCTGCGGCGAATCATTCGAAACAGCAGAAAGGCGGTAATCAGTATGATTATAAAACTGAGCGCGCTGAACAGAAAAATCCGGTTCTTTAGTTGGTTCAATACCAAAAAGTACTCGGCCTTGGCTTCGCTGATCAGCACCGCGATTACGAATCCGTCCACATTGATCACCGGGGTGTAGGCGGTCATGAATTTTTCGCCGGCAAATTCTTCCATGGCGGAAACGGTCGTTTTACCCTGCAAAGCCTCACGGAACATATGGTTCTCGGCTAGGGCGCTGGAACTCTGTTCGCTGATTTCTTCCGGTGAAGCGGCTAAAATATCTCCTTGCTGGGAAACCAGGAGCAATGACTGCCATCCGGTTTCCTGGCGGATTTCTTCCAGCGGCTGCTGGTAAAAAAGATAGGCAAGGGAATTGTGGTCGCCGGGCACCACACGGCTAATAGGCAGGATGTTGTTGTATTCGTAAATGAGTTTTGCCACCAGCCGGTTACCGTCTTCCAGGCGCGCCTGTAACTGTTTTCTGAAGGAACCTTCCACCTGCTGCACATACACCCATACCAGGATATTGATGAAAATTACAATAATAAAGCTGATCCAGAAAAAAATAGCAAAATTTCTGGAGCGGTCTTTAAAAGGAAGCGTCATTCGTTGTCCTCGGACCCGAATTGTTTTAACCAGAATTCCACGTCCACATTATCCGGTGCGTATTTTTCACGGGTATCTTCAAAAGTAGTAGTGGAATTGGAAGCACTTTTCTTTTGTGCCAGATTTTCGGAACGTTGCACGTGTGCGCCCATATCCCGGGCTGTATTCAAGATTTCCCTGTCCGAAGTAACGACGGTCCAGTTTTGTGCCGCAGACAAGTTTCTTAAAAACGAACGGATCACATCATCAGCTTTTTGCGGCGCCCGGGAAAAGCGGATTTTGATGCGCGCAGAAGTGGTGATATTCGAAAAAACACCGCGCTGCCCGTCAAAGACGATGATCACCGATTCGGCGTTCAGCGGCACGTTTCGGCTCACGAATTGAATGATGCGATGAATGGCATTTTCGACATCTCCGGCGCGCAACACAGTGGCAACCGATGGAATCTTGTATCCCAGATTAAACCCGTCGATGATGTAGTTCTTGGCCATAGTTCAAACGCTTTCAATATGAATGTTGCCGTAATATACGTAAAAAATTGATCTTTTGCCCATCCGAATGTCAATGGGCGGAGGGGAAATTAGAGTCGGTCAAAATGAAGCGTATTGCGCCAATATGACGTACTTGTTGCTTTATTACATAGTAAATGAGAGCGAAAAGGGGTGAAAATGCGTATGGTACGATTTTTGTAATTTATCAGCGCAGATAAAAAACGGCTCATAAATGGGCGGTTTTGGTTCAAGATTGAACTTTTAATTTAAGTAAACGTTAATATTCCAATTGGAAAAGAGGAGAATGTAATATGCCATTCTTTTTCTTCGATCCGACAATGGTCATTTTAATTCCGGCATTGATTTTAGCAGCCTGGGCCCAGATGAAAGTGCGCAGCGCGTATCGTCAGTTTAAGCGCATTCCTTCCGCCCGAGGGATAAGCGGCGCCATGGCGGCCAAAGCGATTTTGGAAAGTAACGGCATTTATGATGTGGAAATAGAAGCGGTGCCCGGAGAATTAAGCGATCATTACGATCCGCGTATTAAGCGGGTGCGCCTGTCCGAAGAAAACTTCAGAGGAACGTCACTGGCCGCTGTAGCGGTGGCGGCGCACGAAACGGGCCATGCTTTACAACACGCGATGGGGTACGCACCTTTAGAATTACGCCATGCCATTTTACCGGTAACCAATTTTGCTTCCATGGCGGCATTTCCCATCTTTTTGATCGGGTTTTTATTTAATGCATCGTTTCTGATTGAACTGGGAATTATTTTCTTTGCTGGTGTAGTACTGTTTCATCTTGTAACTTTACCGGTGGAGTTCAACGCCAGCAGCCGTGCAATAAAACAATTGCAGGCTCTGGGGCTTTTATCTTCGGCGGAGATTACGGCTGCGCGTAAAGTATTAAATGCCGCTGCGCTCACTTATGTGGCTGCGGCAGCCATGGCGTTACTGGAATTAGTCCGGTTGATTATTTTAAGCAATAGTCGCGAGTAGGGGGTACTGCAAATAAAACTAACAGGTTATGATGAATCACAGGAGGAAAGACAATGAATAGACTAAAAAATTCTTTTGCGATGGTGCTGGGTCTGGTAACGATCGGCGTTGTGATCGGTGTGGTCCTGACAACAAATTTTAATCTCGAATCCAAATCCGTTGCCGGTCCTGCTTCTGAAAAAGTCTACACCGAAGCTGTGCAGGATTCCGGTACAGAAACCGTGACAGTGGGGAATTTTAATCCCAATTCCATGTTCACACAGATCATTAAAAGAGTTCGTCCCACCATCGTTTCCATTTATACCGAAAAAAACGTAAAAGTGCAGATGGACCCGTTTTTTTATTTCTTTCGCGATTTCGGACAGATGCCCAACGATCAGTTTCACCAGCCTGAGATGAAACAGAAGGGACTTGGTTCCGGAATCATTATTTCTTCCGACGGGTATATTCTTACCAATAATCATGTGGTGGAAGACGTTGACGATATTCGGGTCAAGCTCATCGACGGCCGGGAATACAAAGCCAAGCTAGTGGGAAACGATCCTTCCACGGAAATCGGTTTGATTAAAATCAAGGCGAAAGATTTACCGGTGGCCGTGCTCGGAAATTCGGACAATCTGCAAATCGGCGAATGGGTGATGGCGATTGGGAATCCCCTGGAGTTGACCTCTACGGTTACGGCAGGGATCGTCAGCGCCTTGCATCGTGATATTAACATTATCCGCGGGAAGAACAGCGTAAGCAGCATCGAAAATTTCATACAGACCGATGCGGCCATAAACCCCGGAAACAGCGGCGGCGCGCTGGTTAATTTGAAAGGCGAAGTGATTGGCGTAAATACCGCCATTGCCACCCGCACCAATTACTACATGGGGTACGGTTTTGCGGTTCCGATCAATATTGCCAAAAAGGTTGTGCAGGACTTAAAAGAATATGGCGAAGTGCGGCGCGGATATTTGGGTGTGTATATTTCGGAAGTGGACCCGGTAACGGCGAAAGGCGTCAAGCTGAAGAAACCGCGCGGTGTGCTGGTAACCAGCGTCATCAAGGGCAGCGCAGCCGATAAAGCCGATATTAAGGAAGGCGACGTTATTTTTAGCGTGGACGGGAAAGATGTCAATCAGCCCAATGAATTGCAAGCCAAAATCGGAACGCACAGTCCGGGAGATAAAGTGAAGCTGGTGATCTGGCGCGACGGTAAGACCATGAACGTTACCGTAACGTTGCAATCCCGAAGCGGTGAAGAAAAATCCGCTAAAAAAGAGAAAAAGAAACAGGAAAAGAAATCGTTGCCCGACCTTGGAATGAAGATCAGAGATTTGAGCGAGCGCGAAATGGACGAACTGGAATTGAACGGCGGTGCGCTGGTGATTAGGGTGGAAGATCAAAGCGCAGCCTACCGGGCAAAAATTTCCCGTGGAGACGTGATCATTCAATTAAATAATACGACCGTGAAATCGGTGGATGATTTTTACAATCAGATTTCCAAGTTCAAAAAAGGCGAAGTGGTTCGTTTAAAGTTACGCCGTAAACAAGCGGATGAACTCTTTGATCGGCTGGTTTTTCTGGAAATCCCTGAGGAGAATGATTAAAATTTAACGCTTGAACATTCAGGCCGTCCGGTTGGGCGGCCTTTTATTTTCGGATCGCAGCGTCATTACGCTAAAAGTTTAATAGAATTATTTTATTCGCCTTTGCGA
>CAZJNP010000332.1:0-4001 GCA_964547355.1 uncultured Calditrichaceae bacterium | reverse complement strand
ATATTAATGTCTGTTATGGGTTATGGTAGTTCTGTCCCTAGCGAAGAAAGTTAGCTGCTATTGCTCCCGAGTGATTTTTTGTTGCCGGATTCTTTTTGAATTAAAATGCGAAAATCGTAATTAAAAGGGAAGTCTTCGTATAAAACGAAAACTTCCCCGTTGCCATTTACAGCTTATAGGTTGACTTTCCTCTGAAAATAGCTGTTTCTCCCAGCAAATCTTCGATGCGTAGTAATTGATTGTATTTGGCGATGCGGTCGCTGCGGGAGGCGGAGCCGGTTTTAATCTGTCCGGCATTTGTAGCGACTACAAAATCTGCAATCGTCGAGTCTTCTGTTTCACCGGATCGGTGCGAGACTACGGCCGTATATCCGGCACGATAAGCCATTTCCATGGCATCCAGCGTTTCGGTAATCGTACCGATCTGGTTTAGTTTAATCAGAATGGAATTGGCAACGCCCAGTTCGATTCCTTTTTTAAGCAATTTGGTGTTGGTGACAAAAATATCATCACCCACCAATTGGATTTTGGAACCCATACGCTGGGTCATCAATTGCCATCCCTCCCAATCGTTTTCGGCCAGACCGTCTTCGATGGAGATAATGGGATATTTGTCTAACCACGCTTCGTAATAACTGATCATTTCTTCCGAAGTCAATTCCTTGTTTTCGGAAGCCAAAATGTAACGTTTTTTAGACGCATCGTAAAACTCGCTAGAAGCAGGGTCCAGGCAGATGAAAGCATCGTCTCCTGGTTTGTAACCGGCTTTTTCAATGGCTTCCAAGATTACCTGCAGCGCTTCTTCATTGGATTTTAAATCCGGGGCAAAACCGCCTTCATCTCCCACGGCGGTGTTGTATTTACGGGAAGCCAATACTTTTTTCAGATGATGAAAGATTTCCGCTCCCATACGCAACGCTTCTTTAAAGCTCGGAGCGCCGGCCGGACTGATCATAAATTCCTGAATGTCCACGTTATTATCGGCATGTTTTCCACCATTCAAAATATTCATCATGGGTACAGGCAATACTTTTGCATTGACCCCGCCCAGATACTGAAACAGCGGCAAGCCGACTGATTCTGCGGCCGCGCGCGCCACCGCTAAAGACACACCTAAAATGGCGTTAGCGCCCAGTTTGTTTTTATTTTCCGTGCCATCGAGTTCGATCATCAAACGATCGATATAAACCTGATCCGTGGCATCCAGCCCGATGACTTCATCGGCGATGATTTCATTGACGTTTTGTACGGCCTTCAGAACGCCTTTCCCTAAGTAGCGGTCTTTATCATCGTCGCGTAGTTCTACAGCTTCATTTTCCCCGGTGGAAGCACCTGAGGGAACGGCGGCGCGGCCAAAACTTCCATCTTCGAGGTACACTTCCACTTCTACCGTCGGGTTACCGCGAGAATCCAAAATTTCCCTGGCAAATACTTCTTCAATGAGAGACATTTTTTATCCTTTCCTGTTTTGATCATGTATTAGTATAAGACTTTTCAAAATACGCATCCTACTTGTAAAGTGCAAGAACAGAAATTAATCCCGGCGGTGCACAATTGTCGCAGAAGCCTGATCCGTCGGGAAAATAATCATATCGGCAATCTGGACATGGGCCGGGCGTGTAACGATAAAAAGCACGGCCTCCGCAATATCTTCCGCTTTAAGGGGTGTCAGTCCTTTGTACACATTTTTAGCTCTTTCCTGATCGCCATGGAACCGCACCACACTGAATTCCGTTTCCACAAGTCCCGGGTCAACCGATGAAACCCTTAGCGGAGTGTCCACCAAATCGATACGTAATCCCTTTGTCAGCGCATCTACGGCGTGTTTGGTAGCGCAGTACACATTACCCCCATGATACACTTCGTGTCCGGCAATGGAGCCGATATTTACAATATCACCGTGTCCGCGTTCCACCATGCCGGGTACAAGGGCTCTGGTGACATACAACAACCCCTTAATATTCGTATCGATCATTTCGTCCCAGTCTTTGGCGTTGCCCTGGTGCAATTTGTCCAGACCACGTCCCAGTCCGGCATTGTTGATCAGAATATCAATTTTCTTCCAATACTCGGGTAAGCCGGAAATGGCTGTTTCCACGGCTGTTTGGTCGCGGACATCCAATGGAATGGCCAACCATTCCGTGCCGTATAATTTTTCGATCTCCTGTCCTACCTTTTCAAGCCGATCGGTACGTCTGCCGGTTAAGATGATGCGTGCTCCTTCCCGGGCTAAAGCATGAGCGCAGGCCGCACCAATACCGGAGGTGGCTCCCGTAATAAAGGCGGTTTTAGATTTTAGTTGTGACATTGGATTACCTCTTTTTTCTGATAAAATTCTTTATTTCTGACTATTATTTAAGTGACACAGAACTCGTTTCCACCATCCGTATAAGCATCCTGAGTGAATAGTTAAATTTACAAATACGACACTATGCAATGCCACAAATTCTCGGTTTAAATGTTGCAGATTGTTTGAAAAGGATTTTTAGTCCAAGTATTCATACTCAGTCTCTTATGTACACTTGATTACAAACCTTAATAGCGCATAAGAAAATAATTAATCGTTTGATTCACTGCGGAATGATTCGTAATTTTAATTAGAAACTTCATTTAATAACGTTCTGAAGGAATATTAACACGGAGTAGCGATGGAGTTAAAAATTTTACTGGTTAGTGCGTTATCGATAGGCTTTCTGCACACATTGGTCGGGCCTGACCATTATTTACCCTTTATTGTGTTATCAAAGGCCAGAAAATGGTCGTTAAACCGAACGGTTTTTATTACCACGTTATGCGGCATCGGACATGTGGCGGGCTCAATCGCTCTGGGTTTTTTAGGGATCGCTCTTGGCATTGCCGTTAATTCTCTGGTTTCAGTGGAAAACGTACGAGGAGAGATTGCGGCCTGGTTCCTGATCGCCTTTGGTTTGGTTTACGGCGTTTGGGGATTGCGTCAGGCCTGGAAAAAAACGGAACATTCCCATGCACACGATCATGGCGATGGTATCATCCATACACACAGTCACGCGCATCATCACGATCATATTCATCTGCATGGAGAGAACAAAAACATTACGCCCTGGGTGCTGTTTATCATATTTGTTCTCGGGCCCTGCGAGCCGCTAATTCCGCTATTGATGTATCCGGCGGCTAAAGGAGATTGGTGGTCTGTTTGGATGGTCTCTTTGATTTTTGGAGCGATTACCGTTGTTACTATGGTGACCATGGTGGCATTGGTGTCCAAAGGTTTGATGCATCTTAAAACCGAATGGATGGAAAAGTACATGCATGCACTGGCCGGATTTATTATCGCTTTTTCCGGTCTGTCGATTCAAGTGTTTGGACTGTAACAAAAATTTTCTCAGGGGAGTTCAAATACATTCAGCAGGGCGTCAACCGCGCGATCAAAATCGCGGATATTTACCAAGCAGGATATGGTAGATATACTGCTGGAAATACCTAAAATATTAATATCTGCCGAACCAAGCGTTTCACAAAATCTGGCAGCGATGGACGGCTTCTCCCGGAAGTGCGGACCGTAAATTCCAATCAAACCCACGTTTTCTATTTTTTTTATCTGTATTTCATTGTAATTAATATTTTCTTTAATCAGGCGATCGACCAGTTCTTTATCCGAACAGTTGATGCAAAAAGCTAAAATAGCCGTACCATCTTTTGAGGTGCTTTCTGTAACATATTGCAGATTGATAGAGTTTTGCGCGAATAATTTAAGCACCTGTGCGGCTGCGCCGGGTTTATCCGGAAGGGAAGTAATGGAGTATAACGCCAATTCCTTTTGTTCGACCATACCACCTATCTTCATTTTCTATTCTCCAGAACTAAAATTATAAACAAAATAAATTACGCATCATTTTTATCGGGAACAAGGAATTTTAACGATAAATTGAGTACCTCGGTTAATTTCGGAACTAACGGAAATTGTTCCCTGGTAATTTTCCACAATATTTCGCACTAAACTCAATCCCAGTCCAGTACCAAAG
>CAZJNP010000331.1:0-4004 GCA_964547355.1 uncultured Calditrichaceae bacterium | reverse complement strand
GTACAACACATGCGTATAGCTGCGGAACCAGGCGCGCACATTTTTTTCAATGTAATCGGTAACGATGGAAGCATCGGTCCACACATGCCCTTCGGCGGAACATTTGCCGGAGGCCTGATAATTGTCAAGCAATACAAATTCGTCAACCAGTTTATGGGTGTTGGGAGTAACCTTTTGCCCGAAGGTACACAAGTAAGGATCGCCGTTCCCTTTTTTCACATCGCCCAGGATCTGGTCGTAAGTCCGGTTTTCTTTGATAATGTAGATCACATGTTTGAAAACCGATGGTTCGCCAATACGTTGCGGAACAGGAACCGGTTTCACTCCTTTTCGCGGGAGCAAATCCAGCAGAGCAAGGCGTTCGAGCCGGTTGTTTTTAATCACCTGGCTGGTAAACAGCCTCAGTTGATTGCTGTCGGGGACCGGGAAAACGGTCACCATGGCCAGCATCCGGTGGGCATTATACGCACCCGCTGTGGGTTTCCGTTTGCCATTTTCTTTGATGAAAGTCTGGAAAGCTTTGTTGTCTTTGTTCTTCACCGTGAGGCGCGCCCCGATTCCTTCAATGTTGGCCACATAAAATGTTTTGTTGTCTTTCAGGGCAATTCCTGCCGGGTAGGCTGCCGTGGGAATGAAACCTGTCAGGCGACTTTTCCCCTGTGTGGACTTCCCTCCGGCATCTTTTCCTAACTTCACCACGGCCAGAGCATTATCCATACCGTTTGACACATAAAGTGTGTGGCCATCTGCCGAAAGGACCAGTCCGTTGGGAGAATCACCAAAATAAGGATTCTTTTCTTTGTTTAACCGCACCGGAATGGTTTCCGCAACCTTGTTGGTAACGGTGCTAATGACTGAAACATTGTCGTCGTTACCATTGGCCACATAAACAAAACGTCCATCCGCACTACGGAGCACTTTGTTAGGGTGCAGGCCAGTCTTGATCTCTTTCAGTATTTTCCCTGTGGCAGGGTCCAAAACGCTCACCGAACCGGACGAAACCGTACCGAAACGGTTCACATGAGCTGCTTCCCACGGAATGCCTGCCACGCCGGTATCACTTTCAGCCGTTACGGAGCCAGCCCAGTTGGAAACGTACAATTTTCCGTTGGCCAAAGTAATGCCGTACGGCGCCAGTCCTGCCGGTTTTTGCCAAAGAATCTTGTTGTTTCGCAGATTCAGCTTCACCACCTCGTCGTTGCCATTCAGCACGAGGTAAGCCACAGGTTTTCCGTTTTCCTTTTGTATCACCATTTCGTTGGGAAGCGAAGCGCTCACCCCTTTTTTGGGATTAAAATGATAGGTTGCGGTTATTTTTGCCGTTTTTCCGTTCCACTCAGCCTGCATCAAATCGTTGCGGCTGCCCCAGAGTACATATTTCTTTTCGCCATCATCCAGCCATGTGATTCCCGAATAGGTATTCATGGCTTTCCGGCCTTTGAGATATTTACGCAAAACAAGGTCGTACAAAATCTTATTATCGGCCGTACGGACAAAAACCACACGGTAACGCCCTTCTACGGCAAGCGTTTTGCCATCCGGCGAAAGGGCTACATCAAGTGCATGATTTTCAAGCGCCGAATCACCAAAAAAGATTTGTGTTCCCGCCGGTCTTAACAATTTATTGTAAGGCATGGACACCGGATAGTGTACTTTTCCGGTAACTGTTTTCTTTTTATCCTGATTGCGGCAGGCCGAAAAACCCAATACAATCCATGCCAGTAAGAAAATGTAAATACGTTTCATGGTAATTATTTTAACCGGATGCTGATCCGCGTTTTTCTATTCAAAGGTATGTCATTTCCCGTTCCCAATCGCAAAATAACGTAAGTTCAATTAGTAAATGCGACTTTATGAGGTGATAAAGGAGAAAAAAGAAAAAGATTTTTTCAGGAAAGAGCAGAGGTAAAAAAACCTCTGCGTTCTTTCGCTGAAAGGTTAAAAGTTTCTTATTTTGCTCCCTAAATCGCCAAAAATAAGTTGCGTATGAAACAAATAACCAAGGAACAAAGGTACCAAATTGAAGCATACCTGAAAGTCGGAAAATCAAAAGATTTTATTGCTAAAGAATTATCCCTGGACCGTTCAAGCATCTACAGGGAAATAAAACGTAATTCCAGAAAACACGGTGCATATCATGCCGCTTATGCACAAATGCTTTATAATGAGAGAAAGGAACGGTTAAAACGTAAACGAACGTTTGACCACACAAAAGAAGCTTTGATCAAGAAATATATAGGCCAGGAGCAATGGAGCCCGAAACAAATTGTGGGCTATTGCAGAAACAATAATATCCCCATGGTCAGCCACGAACGTATTTACCAATATGTCCGACAGGATAAATTACAGGGTGGCGGGCTATACAAACATTTGCGGCACCGTCTAAAACACCGCAAACGGCCTGTTGGGGGAGTGTACATTTCTATCAAAGACAGAACATTAATAGATGAACGCCCTTCGGTTATAAACAATAAAGAACGCTTTGGGGACTGGGAAATTGATACCATTATTGGCAAAGACAAAAAAGGCGCGATCCTAACCATTGTGGAAAGAAAATCCGCTTTTTTATTTATGAAGAAACTTCCTGATGGGAAAAACGCACAAAGCCTGGCCAATACCGTCGTAGATATGCTGTTGCCTTATAAAAACTTTATTCACTCTATTACTTCTGATAACGGTACTGAATTTGCTGAACACAAAAAAATCGCTGAAAAACTAAAAACGAATTTCTATTTTGCCCACCCTTATGCATCTTGGGAAAGGGGACTCAATGAATATACCAACAAATTGATCAGGCAATATATCCCCAAAAAGTCTTCCTTTGAAGATTTTAATGACAACTATATAACTGATGTTCAATTTAAAATAAACAGAAGGCCCAGGGAAAAATTGGATTTTAGGTCCCCAAAAGATATTTTCTTTAATTTAGTAAACTGATTTGTCGCATTTGTTACTTGAACCTGCGATTCAAAAAAAACATTTGAGGTGTTCAATTAGGTACTTATTTTAATCATTTGATAAGTAATTGGTTGAGTGTTTATCATTCTTAAGATTAGCTTATGAAAGATAGTTTGCTTGTATATTGACCGGTTTATTCGATAACTGAATTCGTCTAAATATTTTTCAATATGCTCCTCGTGTACCCATGAATAAGTACTTCTCAACCATGATTTTAACTGGTGTATGATGGTGTGCATTTGTTCATACTTCCACCTTTGTCAGAGTATTTTTGTTCTATATTAAACCGTTTGGAGATGGGAACATATCCAGTCCATTTATCTGTCAGAACATGCGCCTTTTCGGATATATGGTTGTCAAATATGCTACTCAATGATTTTGATGAATAGTCGTCTATCTTATTGAAATAAACCCGCTTCACTTTTCCTTCTCCAGTAAGTTCAACTGCCCCAATAATCTTCTTTTTCTTGCTATCGGTGCTTCTTCCCTGCTTTAGGTTTTCTTTGCCACCAAACACGAATTCATCAACTTGTACATCTCCACTAAGGGGGTGCGCTTTTCTGCTTTTCATGCCACTTCTCACTTTGTGCATAAAGCTCCATGCTGTGGTTCTGCTTATTCCATATCGTTTGGCCACTTGTGAGGAAGACAGACCTTTTGTTGTTGCACTCATCTCGAACACAATTCCAAAGGCTTTTCTAATACCGAAACGAACACGGTGAAACAGGGTACCAGCTGTTGGACTTTCTACATGGTGGCACCGGTTACAGTCTCTAGCAAGGTTCTTCTTCCTGACAGTAAACTTATTGTGTCCACATTTTTTGCATTTAAACCCATCCGCCCACTTTTGTTCTGACAAGTAAGCCAAACAAGACCGGTCATCCGGAAACATGTCCGTAAATTCTAAAATATTCTCTCCTTCAAACTTCATAATGATTATATTTTAATCAAACTTAGGCTTACAAGATAAGAAATTATTTGAACACCTCAATTTAAAAATTTTTATTTTATTGTAAATGAAGAAAATAAAAATTTTCCTCACCCAT
>CAZJNP010000330.1:0-4005 GCA_964547355.1 uncultured Calditrichaceae bacterium | reverse complement strand
ATAGCTTAATAAAAAAGGCTGACTCTTTTACTTTTGAGACAGCCTCTTTTTTATTACCGTGATATAATGGTAGGCGCGGGATTTATTCCAGCGGATATTAGTCCTTCATAGGTGCAAAACCTGCGGATATCAAGGTTGCAACCCATAATGGTAGAAGCATGTGCCTTACGCTCTCCGTAATAATAGTTTCACCGTTTCACGATCATTTGGTAATATTGCCAGGAATTGTTACATTTTTATTCATTTCAAAAAAGGAATTCACAGGAATTAACAAAATAAAGGGAAATGCATGCGCTGGATTTTATTGATCGTGGTTCTTTTCAGTTACGCTTTCGCACAATCTCCGGAACGGGAAAAACCTTTCTACCAGATGACCAAGCAGGAAATTGCTAAGCTTCTGTACCAGATGAGCACATCGGATCAAACGGTGACTCAGAAAATCAACTATTTTTCCGAACGTTTTCTGACCACGCCTTACAATCTGACCTGTGTGGGCGACGGACCCTACACCCTGCTGGAAACCTGGCCGCTGGTCAATTTTAAAGAGACCAACTGCATGTCGCTGTGCGAACACGTGTTAGCCCTGTCTATTTCCGATTCTTGGGATAACTTTTTTAACAACCTGCAACACATCCGCTACCGGGACGGATTGATCGGCATGCGCACCCGCAACCATTACACCATGGCTGACTGGCTGCCACAAAACCAATGGTTGTTGCAAGATGTGTCCCGGAAAGTGGCCGGGGAATATACCAAACAAGTCACACGCACCATCTCGCACCGTAATTTCTTCAAACAAAAGGGCATCACGGATATGCGGGACGTGCTGCCGGACCGCACCATTACCATCGATTATATTCCGCTGGATAAGGTGCTGACCGTACAGGAAAATATCCGAAACGGCGATATCGGTGCTATTCTGTTCGCCCATATGCTAGATATTTTTTCCGCACATATGTTTATCATCATCGAGAAAAACGGAGAAAAATTTGTCCGGGAAGCGTCTATGAGCGCCATGACTACGTTAGACACGCCGTTGTCTGAATGGTTTGAGGCCAAGCTGAAACAAAAGCCCGCCAAATACATAGGAATTTCCCTGATGCGCGTCCGCGACGAACTCAACACCCCGGGCCGGATCATTAAGCCCTGGGATATCGGAAAATTAAAAGAAGATACTCACGAAGGGCACTAGGGACACGGTAGGTAATAGAATAGTATCCATTAAATAACACCTTGTAAGGGCAACACACGGGTGCATTTGTTGTACTCTTTCAGGGCATCCGATAAGGAAGTGTTGTTACCATTTCCAAGGCGGTATCCCCGGGCTTTGGTTTACGAGATACGTTGCCGTTTTCATAGCGACCCCATGAAGTCGCATTCCAAAAGGAGATTTTCTTTATGTCCACAAAGATCATTTTATTTTTTCTGCTATGCGCCGCCTTATGGCAGACACAACTGATAGCAGAAACATACAGTAAAGTACAAATCACCTTCCGGGATGTGTCCCAGCAGCGTGCGGTGGCACGGGCCGGTGTGGGCATCGATCACGCAACAGTGGAAAAATTGCCCGGCGGCGCTATTTCCGTTACCGCTATCCTGAACGAATACGAACGCTCGGTCTTAGACCAAAACGGAGTGGACTACCGGGTGCTTATCCCGGATGTGGTACAGGCCTATCAGAAGCGCTCCAAAGCCAGCGCAGATCAGATTCAGGCGTACAATGCTTCCGACGATTTGCAACATTTCGAGCTGGGCAGTATGGGAGGTTATTACACCTATGACGAAGTGGTGACCGAACTGGATTCCATGCACCTGCTGTATCCGCAAATCACTACGGTCAAACAGTCCATCGGCGCCTCCATTGAAGGGCGCGATCTGTGGTTGCTGAAAATATCCGACAACCCGGAATCGGACGAAGACGAACCGGAGATCTTCTACAACGCCCTGCACCACGCTCGCGAACCAGCCGGCATGATGACGCTGATGTATTTCATGTATTATCTGCTGGAAAATTACGGTACTGATCCAGAAGTAACCTATCTGGTAGATCACCGTGAATTGTATTTTGTTCCGGTCGTCAATCCGGACGGCTATGTGTACAACGAGCAGACCAATCCCGAAGGCGGCGGGCAGTGGCGAAAAAATCGACGCGAAAATCAGGGCGGCTTTTATGGGGTGGACTTAAACCGCAATTACGGCTATGAATGGGGACGGGATGATGAGGGCTCCAGTCCGTACCCTTTTAGCGATACCTACCGCGGTACGGCGCCTTTTTCCGAACCCGAAACCCAGGCCATACGCGATTTTTGCAACAATCGCCATTTCTTGCTTTCCCTGAGCTACCACACCTATTCCGATCGGTTGATTTACCCCTGGGGCTACGAAAACGCCCTGTTAACGCCGGATTCGGTGCTCTACTTCGATTACGGCGCCCGAATGACCGAGGACAACCATTACCTTTACGGAACCACCAGTCAAACCATCAATTATCTGGTTAACGGCGACTCCGACGACTGGTTTTACGGCGAACAGACCAACAAAGAAAAAATCCTGGCCATGACCCCGGAAGTGGGTTCCGACGAAGATGGCTTCTGGCCGGAAGAGAGCAGAATTTACCCCCTGTGCCGGGAAAATCTGTCGGCCAATCTGCTACTGGCCTGGCTGGGCGGCGGAAAAGTGGTGCGCCATTCCTATCAGGTATGGGATGCGCCGCAGCAGAACGGTTACGTGGAACCTGGAGAAGAAGGCCGCATCGTTTTTCGATTGAAAAATATCGGCTTAAACACAGCCGAAAATATCTCCCTCAACCTGCAAAGCTCCGATCCCTATGTACAGATCCTGGACGGCCAACAGCAAAACGCGCTGACCATCGCCTCGCGCGCCACGGCTGTTAGCGACACGTTCCGTTTTTCGATTGACAATACCGCTCCGGCCGGCTACGCTCCGCAACTGGTACTAGCGATTGATCTGGACGGCGTGACGACTTACGACACCCTGCGTACCTTTTATGTCGGCACACCGCAGATCGTGCTTTCGGACCAAGCCGAAAACGGAACCGCTCAATGGACGGTCAGCGGCTCGTGGGACACCACCGGCGCAGACTACTTTTCCGCAGCGCATTCTTTTACGGACAGTCCGGACGGTCATTACGCCTCCAACGAGGACAATAGGCTGACGCTGAAATCCGCGCTCAGTCTGCCCAACGCCAACCGCCTGGTGCTGGAATTCCGCTCCCGGTGGCGCATCGAACATCTTTACGATTTTGCGCAGGTGGAAGTCTCCACGGACAGCATGAACTGGACGGCTTTAGCGGGAGAGTTTACCATCGCCGGAAGCGGCAAGGGCGTTCAGCCCACGGATGCGCCAGGTTACGACGGCCTGCAAATGGAATGGGTGCTGGAACAGATGGACCTGACCGATTATACCGGCCAGCAGGTGTGGCTACGCTACCGGTTAACCACGGACGACAACACAAACATGGACGGCTGGTATCTGGACGATATTCAGGTTCTAGCTTATGAAGATGAGCCTGCTTCTTTGGCAGAAAAAAACACATCCCTACCGGAAATGACAGCGCTTCAGGTTTATCCCAACCCCTTCAACAATCGGACGGTTCTTTCTTTCCGGCTGAAGCAAAGCCAATCTCTGACGGTTACCATTTACGATTTGCAGGGGCGGGCGGTTAAGATATTGCATCAGGGGTTACTTCCTGCCGGGGAACATCGCCTTGATTGGGACGGGCAAAACGCTCAGGGACGGGCGGTCAGCAGCGGGTTGTATCTGTGCGTAGTAAAAGGAAATGTGATTAAAAAATCGGTTAAGCTGCTTTTGTTAAAATAATTGGATCGTGTTTAGGAAAGGCTATTCGTATTATGCCCCTTTGGGCGCAAATGTTTTGGTTGGGGTTTCATATTTCCCCGGCGCATTGCGCCGGGCTATCGTATATTGCCTAGTTGGGGTGTGTTTTATTTGAAATCACACATGTTTTCCTTGACACCATATGTT
>CAZJNP010000329.1:0-4013 GCA_964547355.1 uncultured Calditrichaceae bacterium | reverse complement strand
ATTTGTCATTAATCTCTATATAAATCCTTCTTGCAGTGAAATTGTGTACGACGATTAAATTCTTTTAGACCAATGGGTGGCAAAGTGTAGAAATATTAATTTGGGAAAGGAGGTAGCCATGAGAAAGTTTTATCTCTTTATGGTTGCTGTACTGGTATTAATCTTTAACCAATGCACCGAAGAACCTACTACCTATCAATTTGTTTCCGATGACGGTAGAGTGATTGCTACTATTCATGGTATTGTGCAAGATGCTCAGTCCAATCAAAGAATCGCTTCGGTTACAATAAAATATGTTTTGAATGGAAAAATTAAGACCACCACAACGGACACTTCGGGATATTATTCAATCTCCGGATTGACATCTGGAGACTATGAACTGGTATTTATTGGGCCTGCCGGTTATGTAACAACCAAGTTAACAGTAACCATTCCAACCATAGATCAGATTCGTGGGGATTTTCCATCGAAGGAGGATTACAATTTTAGCGTTACAAAAAATGCTCTGTTATACAAGAAAAACGCTGGACTTACCGGAATGTTGTATGCAAGAGATGAAAAAGGGAATTTGGCTCTTGCCAGTGGTGCAACGATTACGGTGAATTTTAACCTTTTGGGTAATCCGGTCATCGAACCTGCAATTTTTACCACCACCACCGACGACAACGGGAGATTCATTTTTGATAAAAATCTACCGGCTTTGGTGGCAAACGTTTATTCTCTCTCATTCACATTAAACGGGAATACTTTTGACGCTGCTTTTGCCGGAAATATTAACCTGATGGCTAATGTCAATACTAAAATAACCGACCTGATTGCTCAAGTGGCCACCGAAGAAGCTAAAATTCTTTCCAGCCCCTTTAATACGGATGATTTTCCGGTGGACGGTAATATTTCGATCATCTTCTCCAAGCCGATGAATGATTCAGGTTTTAAAGCATCACTATCGGAATATAACACAGGAGAAAAAATTTACTGTACGCTAACTTGGTCTGATGACAAAACCGCATTAACCATTGATCCTTATCATAATCTAAAAACGAGTACAAAATACCTGTTGATATTAGAGGGTAATGCAGCGGATAATTCGTCGTTTTATGAATCGGGTACGTTTCAAACCGTAACCATAGAAGAAGCTATGATCATCGAAAGCCCGTTTGGAATGACGGATTTTCCTGTGGATAGCAGCATTTCCATTCTCTTCTCAAAATCAATGGATCCCAGCCAATTTGAAATTGAATTGCGCCGCGGATCTGCCTGGGGCGAACAGTTGTATTTTGAGACGACCTGGAGCGATAACAACAAAAAAGTTACTTTAGAACCGTATGTCATTCTCAGGTCAGGACAGCAGTATTACCTGAAACTGGTGGGGAAAGATGCGGAAGGTGGCGATTTTTATGCCGATGGATATTTTACAACAAAAGCAGAGGAATATCCGCCTTTTTATTTACTCCGAACCAATTTAGAAATCATTGACGGTCAGTATGATCAGGATTTTCCGGTCAACGGTAGCATTGAGCTGGAATTCAGCGTTCCGGTCGATACCACCAATACAGGTACTTATTGCAGGCTGAAGTTATATTACTGGCCATATACGGAAATTAATACGCAAATGACATTATCCAGCCAAAATCGCTTAGTAACCGTCACACCAACGGATAGTTTAAATTTCAATACCGATTACAAGATTTCTTTCAGGTTTTACGATTCCAACGGTCAATATGTATCGGATGATATTACCTTTAAAACAGAAGGAGAATAAAAAAAGAAACCAGTTAATTGGATTTGTAGTCTGAAAAGCTAAACCCTCCAGGATTTGCATGGAAGCCAAAAAAAGCAGCCTGAATTTTACTTCAGGCTGCTTTTTCATAGATATGTCTGGATATATGGTTTTTCGCTAATGGGCAAAGCGGTTCCTCGCTCAGAGCGATAGCTTCTGTTTCACCCAGCTTTCCAATCCGCCAGCAATGATCATTTCCTGGGCAGCGGTTCCGATGGGCGGAATGGGAAACGTTTGATCTCCGGCTTTCAACATGGCCTTACCAAAATCGATGGTTGCCTTCAGACCGGTGCGAATGGTTAAGGCGTCGCTTCCGAATTTTTCTTTTAAAAAGTGAATAAATTCCGGGGCCTCGATCACCAGAAAACCATTGTTAATGGCGTTTCGTTTGTAGGTTTCGCTAAACGAACCAGCCACCACAAGTTGAAGTCCACGGTATTTTAAAGCCGTTGCGGCCTGCTCCCGGGAACTTCCCGTGCCAAAATTAAATCCACCGGCCAGAATATCGCCTTTTTTTACCAGTGCCTTGAAGTTCGGATCGTAGTTTTCCATTATTACCTCGGCCTGCTGGTCCGGCGTAATGTCGTCCTGGTAGGTGTATTTGCCGGGATAGATGCCGTCCGTATTCATATTGTCGATGGGGCAAAAAATGATTTCCCCGGTGATTGTCTCGGGAAAACCAGGCAGAATTTCGACTTTTCCTTCCGCTCTCTGCGGCGCGGTAAATTCTTTGATTTCAGCGGAAAGCGCCGTTTCCTCCATTTCTTCCGGCCAGTCGATTTTTCCGCTTATGGCGGAAGCGGCTACTACTGCAGGCGAAGCCAGGTAAGCCTGGGCATTACGGGAGCCCATTCGTCCTTTAAAGTTGCGGTTGGTAGCAGAGATACCCACCTCGCCGTCTTCCAGCAAACCGGCGCCCAGACCGATACATGGACCGCAACCCGGGGGCAGGGGAATAGCACCGGCTTCCAGCAACGCTTGCCAATCGCCGCGCTGTTCGGCTTCTTTCTGCACTTCGCTGGAAGCGGCGGCAATGTAAAACTTTACGTGTGCAGGCACTTTTTTTCCGCGCACCACTTGAGCCGCTTGGGCAATATCTTCCGTGCGGCTGTTGACGCAGGAGACCAGATAGGCCTTGTGAATGGTCACGTTTTGCTTGCGGATTTCACTAACCGGCATGATTTTTTTAACGGTATCCGGACCGGAGACATGCGGGCTGACCGTACTTAAATCGAATACGATTTCCTTGCTGTAAAAGGCATCCGGATCGGCGCATGGAATATCGTTTTCCAGTTGAGCGATGCTGTCAGAATTTAATCTGGGATGCTGTCCATCGCCATCGGCATCGGACGGTACACCAGCTAAGCCGCGTTTTTCGATAAAAGCAGCCCGTTGCTTTAACCAATCTATGGTGACCGCATCAATGGGAAATACGCCGGCTAAAGCCCCCCATTCCGTAGTCATATTGGCAATGGTCAGACGCTGATCCACGGACAGGCTGGCCACGCCTTCTCCGGTGAATTCGATGGCGAGGTTCAGCACCTCGTCATGATTGAAGTATCCGGCCAGAGTAATGATGACGTCTTTTCCGGTGACGCCGGGTCGGAGTTTGCCTTTAAAGACTACTTTAGCTACTTTGGGCACCTGCCACCAGGTTTGTCCGCTGGCCCAGATGGCGGCGGCGTCTGTGCGCACTACCGGTGTTCCCAGGCAGCCCAGACCGCCGTACATATTGGAATGGCTGTCCGAGGCCACCACCATCGTACCCGGAAAGGCATAACCCTCTTCCACCATGATCTGATGGCCGATGCCGCGTCCCGCCGGGTAAAAATCCACGCCCATTTCCCGGGCGAAGGCTTTGATTTTTGCGTATTTTTGCAGGTTCTTTTCGCTTTTGTCCTGGATGTTATGATCCAGCGCAAATACCGGCTGCCGTGGATTGGCCATCTTTTTTGCGCCGATCCCCCTAAATTTGGGAATCACCGCGCCGGTATTGTCATGGGTCATCACATGGGCCGGGCGAATGGCGATATAATCACCGCTGTGCACTTCCTGATCGGGCTTTAATCCTATGGAATATTTCTGAGCGATTTTTTCAACTAAATTGTGTGCCATAAACTGATCTCCGTTTTATGTGTTAAAAGATTTAATTTAGGAAATCCATGGTTTTGATGAAATACTTACTATATTTCAAATTAAAATTAAATTGTCTTAATCTAGGTTCGGATAATGA
>CAZJNP010000328.1:0-4027 GCA_964547355.1 uncultured Calditrichaceae bacterium | reverse complement strand
CCACCGGTAGGCGTAGCCGGACTTCTCCCGCCGGCAAAGTGGGCAAAATGAAATAGGCCGTAAAAGCCACTAAAGTGAACGCAAAAAAATAATAACGGTGACGCATCAGCAAAATCAGAAATCGTACAAATTGCAGATAAATAAGCGCGTAGGCTAACAACAGGACCCCAAAAACAGCCAAAGCCCAGTTGGATTTTTTAAGCGACGATTTGTTTGTAAATGTTTTTATCCGCCAGTGGTAACCCCAGCAATTAAAAATTTTAACCAGATGGTTGTTTGCCATGGTGGCAAGCAAATTGGGAGCGATCATCCGTTTCAGGGTGGTCAGGGGATATGTTTGGTAAATATGCAGAGCGCTGCGTTTTTCCATTTCTGTGCGTTTACGAATATCCGGCTCGGCATCGGTAACGGCGGCGATTTTCTGGTACATGTCCAGCTGTCCCTCGCTTTCAAGTACTTCCCGTCCCAGAAAGTGCAGAAGATTATTCTCCAGGATATCCGTGGGTTTGTAGATGCCGTAATTGAGATAGTTCCGCAGTGAGGAACTTTGCACCAGACCGGTTAATAATAGGATGCTTGCTGCGGCGATGGCCATGCGCCTGGGAGTAAAATCCAATCCGCGGTAACGTACGGCCAATATCAGAATCATGAAGTGTACGACCGGATAAAAAATCAGCGAAGGGCGCACCAGAGAGGCCAGGCCCAGCAAGAGCAGAGACCACAAGACACCGCTCCAGCTCTGGTTGATCACGGCGCGAACGCTCAGCACCAGGCCGGACAGAAACAACAGCGCAAACAGAGTGTCCGTGTACAGCACTGTAACCCGCACCCAGTAGGCTCCGGAAACCAGACTAAACCAAAAAAAGGTTTTAATCAATGCCTGGCGGCGCTTTTCGGGAAGAATAAACAACCCCTGCACACCGTTACCGCCGGAAGTCTCTTCCCGTGTACAAAAGACAAGTTTAAGTAACTGTGTTAACACGGGGTACATCAGGGCGAAAAGAAGGGCCTGTAAAATGTGCACTGCCACCAGCCAGTGCGCCCCGAACAGCTTCATATTCATGGCTAAAAAGAGCGGGTAACCGATGCTGCGGGTAAAACCGGGTTTTTCTCCCTGTCCGAACACGCCGTGCTGTAAAAAATTACGGGCCGGATTTACATAGGTCAGCACGTCGCTGCCGTTCCAAAGATTATGGGCGTAAGCCCCTTCCGGCAACTGGATGTTGAAGCGCGCACTCGGACTTAACCACAAAACGAGTAAAAAACTCAGGTGCACCAGCGCGCCGATTAAATACTGGTGCCGGGGATCGGCGGTGTCTATTCTGCCTACCATCATCTGTGACTCACCTTGTACAGGTTGAGGGTGTACTTTTCGTATATTCGGAAGTGGCCTAACAACGGCAAATCGGCCTTGGGCTGCTCATCGATCAAATATACATGTTTTGTTTTGGCCTGTGAAAAATCGGAGCCGTAGTCAAAATCGACGCCCAGCACAAACGGAATACTGGTATGCACATTGGCGTCAAACAGGGTGCATCCTTGCAAACGGGTATGGCCGGAATCTTTGCGCATCAGGCGGCCTGTTTCTTGCGCTGTTTGGTAAAAAGAGTATTTGGGGTGGGTCAGATAATGGCCTAATTTAAAAAGATTCCATCCGTTGGCAAGGATGACCAGCATGGTGGCGAACAGGACCGCCGGACGCCGCCATTGCCGGGTCAACAGATCGGAAACGCGCCCCGGCAGGGTAGCCGCGAACCAGGTCAGCGGGATGGACAGCATAATGTAGTAACGCGGCGGATGGTAATTGAAAAAGCCGTGAAAAATCAGCGTGGAAATAAGCAAGGCCGTCATGGCGTGGTCGGTGGCGGAAGGTCGGTGGCCGTTTCTGTAGCGCCGGTAAATAATGGCCAGCGAGAGAATAAGCAAAAGAAACAATGGAATATTTTTGAGAATGAACGGATTCCCCAGCGAAGTCAGATACAGGTAAAAAGATTGTTTTAGGCTGCCCGGCAATTTTTGCAGAATTAAGGTGTCGCTGCGCAAGGCCGCCGCTTCGACGGCTAAATTAATCCGGATGAGTTTTAAAATGGCAAAGTGTAAAACAAGCGTTGAGAATAGCATGATTAAGGCAAAGACCGCCTGCTTTTTCGAAACTCGTTTTATCGCCAGTTCCAGCAGCAGAAAAATGAAGAAGGCTATCATGAAATTAGCTGCGGAAGCTTTCATCAGTAACGCGAGCAGCAGGAAAAACGTGCCAGCCCCCCAAAAAAAGAGTGCATGGTTTTCCCGCCGTTCCAGCGCTGTTTGGTAAAAGCAGAGCGCCAGGAATCCCAGCGCGGCCATGGGCAGGTCCAGCAAGGCCAGACGGCCGTAAATGAAAAAATAGTAATTGGTCCCGATTAAAAACGCGGCCAGAATGGCGGCCTGCCATTTACGATCGAGGGTGTGCCGGTAAATGTAGAAAACCAGGGTAAACATCAACAGCAGGTTGAGCAGGTTGGCCGGCAGGCGGGTCGTCCATAAGGATACGCCAAGGGTTTTAAAGCCAAGCCACTGTAAAAAGGGCATGAGCGGATCCATCAGGATATAATTAAAATCGGAAAGCAGCCAGTGACCGGTCAGAGCTTTTTTCAGCCCGTTGCCGCCATGGTACAGTTCGTCGGTGAGAAAGGTGCCGGTGCTCCAGGTGAGCGACAGATCCGGGTCGGCATAAAAATGTACCAGGCGCAGGGCAGAGAGCAGCAGCAGGAGCAGAAGCAGTCCCCACCATTGTTTAGCTTGTTTCCTCATGATATTCATCTTCGGTATTGACCAGCCAGATGTTTTCTTTGGACGTAATTCCGGCCACGATATTATCCACGGCGGTCATAGCCGTGAGCATGGAATGATCCTGATTGTTGTAACGGTGCATGCCGTTTCGCCCGATCAGGAAGAGGTGGTCGAATTGATCGGTAAAGTGCCGGATGACTTCGAATCGGTCGTAACTGCCAAAATAGGCCGGGTAGGTTTTGGGCATGCGGATCACTACGCCGTCCAGCGCATCTTCACGCCGGATGAAATTTAGCTTGATCATTTCACTAACTGCGAAATCCAGCCATTCCCGGTCGGACATGCGCCACAGATCGTCGCCCTGGTTGCAGAAATATTCCAGCCCGATCCAGACGGTGTCCGGATTTTTCACCATGTAGGGACTCCAGTTGTTGAATATTTGCAGGCGTCCCAGCCGCACGTCGTTTTCCTGAATGTAAATCCAGTTATCCTTAACCAGCGCGTGCGGAGCGGAAGCGCGATTAGCCGTTTCGGAAATGCGTAATTGCTTCAGCAGCAGTCCCACCGTGACAAAATCCCGATAAACCAGTCCTTCGGCCACGCGCCTGACCTCTTCGGGAGCGTGCCGGCCAAAATAGGCGATCAGTTCTTTTACCGGCATGGTGGAAAAAATATAATCCCCCTGCACGGTGCGAACCTCTCCAGTTTGCAGATTCTTGACTTGCACACCGTTTGGTTTTTCGTTTTCAAAAGTGAATCCCACGACCCGGTGGCGTAAATGGATTTCTCCCCCCAGCGCTTCCACTTGCGCTGCCACAGTTTCCCACATCAGTCCGGGGCCGAATTTGGGGTAAAGAAACTTCTCAATCAGGCTGGTTTCCGTTTTTTTCTGATTAATGGAGGTGTCCCGACCGACCAGGTTACGCAAAGCGTGAAATACCGCCCGACTGACCGACAGACCCTTAATCCGCTGGGCGCCCCATTCGGCTTTGATTTTATCGCAGGGTACTCCCCAAACTTTTTCAGTGTAATCCTTGAAAAACGTGTGGTACAGCCGGCGGCCAAAGCGGTTGATTAAAAAATCCTCCAGCGATTTTTCTTCCCGGATCGGAAAGAGTTTTACGCGCAGGTATGAGAGACCGATGGCGCCCATGCGGAACAGTCCCAGGTTACGTATGGTGGTTAGATTAAGAGAAATGGGATAATTAAACAGTTTGCGCATGTACAGAATGCGCGATAGTCTGGAACGCACCAGCAT
>CAZJNP010000327.1:0-4049 GCA_964547355.1 uncultured Calditrichaceae bacterium | reverse complement strand
CGTTTACTGTTTACTCCTTTGCATTTTATAGCCTTCTATGAGTAAATTGCCGAAAAATATTGGGGAGAACCGAGATGGATGTCAAAGCGCGTATCGAAGCCCTCCGGAAAAAAATTCGTCAATACGATTATGAATACTACGTTTTAGCCCGGCCCAGCATCAGCGATTTTGAATACGATCAGCTCATGAAAGAGCTGGAGGAACTGGAACGCCGGCATCCGGAGCTGGTTACGCCGGATTCGCCCACCCAGCGGGTTTCCGGTCAGCCCACCAAAGAATTTCCGACCGTGCGCCACAAATATCCCATGCTTTCGCTGGCCAATACCTACAACGCCCAGGAATTTCTGGAATTCGACCGGCGCGTGCGTTCCGGGTTGCCGGCCGGTTCAAACGTGGAATATGTGGCGGAGCTGAAAATCGACGGGGTGGCTGTGAGCCTGATTTACGAAAACGGCGCGCTGATTCGGGGCGTTACCCGCGGGGACGGCATCCAGGGCGACGATATTACCAACAATATCCGCACCATCCGCAGCATCCCCCTGCGCATCATAACGGAAAATGATTCTCCGTACAGTTTTGAAGTGCGTGGCGAGGTGTATCTGCCGAAAAAATCCTTTGAGGCCATTAACCAAAAACGGGCGCAGGAAGGCGAGAACCTGTTTGCCAATCCCCGTAATGCGGCCGCGGGAACCCTTAAACTTCAGGATGCCAGGCAGGTGGCCGAACGGCGGCTGGAAATGTTTTCCTATTATTACTTCACGAAGGAAAGCGCCTATTTACGACCCACCCACCTGGAAAACCTGGAATTGCTGAAAAGTTTTGGATTCCCTGTCAATCCCCATTACCGGTTGTGCCGGGATATTCAGCAGGTTCTGGCCTTTGTTGATGAGTGGGAAGAGAAGCGCGATCAATTACCTTATGAGATTGATGGAGTAGTGGTTAAGGTGAACGCGCTGGAACAACAAAACCTGCTGGGAGCCACGGCCAAGAGTCCCCGCTGGGCCATTGCCTTCAAATTCAAAGCCCAGCAGGCGGAGAGCCGGATCAAAAAGATTACCTGGCAGGTGGGACGCACCGGCATTGTTACACCGGTAGCGGAACTGGAACCGGTGCAGCTGGCCGGCACCACGGTTTCCAGAGCCACGCTGCACAATCCGGACGAAATCGCCCGTAAAGACATCCGCGAAGGCGATTACGTATTTGTGGAAAAGGGCGGCGATATTATTCCGAAGGTCGTGGCCGTCAATTTGAAAAAACGCGGGCCGGATGTCCGGCCGCTGGAAATCCCCTCGATGTGTCCGGTTTGCGGGGCGCATCTGGTGCGGGTGGAGGGCGAAGCGGCATTGCGTTGTCCGAACGCCTCCTGCCCGGAACAGGTCATGCGCCGCATCGAGCATTTTGCCAGTCGGGACGCCATGGACATCGAAGGGCTGGGCACGGCCCTGGTGCAAGCGCTGGTAAATAACGGTCTGCTGAAGGACGTGGCCGATATTTACGATTTGAAACCCGAAGATGTGGCCGCCCTGGAACGTATGGGGGAAAAGAGCGCGGAAAACCTGATGGCCGCCATTGAACGCAGCAAGTCCAAGCCCTTTGACCGGCTGATTTTTGCGCTGGGCATTCCGTACATTGGCAGCACAGCCGCTAAAATACTGGTCCGGCGTTTTCCTTCCATGGATGCCCTGCGTTCCGCCACCCAGGAAGAGCTGGAAGCGGTGGACGGTATCGGAACCATTATGGCCCGCAGTATTGTTGAATTCTTTAAAGATGAAAAGAATCTGAAACTGATCGATCGTTTGAAAAAGGCGGGACTTACCATGCATTCCGAGCAACCGGAAGAGCGGGAAGGGGCGCTAAGCGGAATGACGTTCGTTCTGACCGGTACGCTGCCCGACCTGAGCCGTAAAGAAGCCAGCGATTTGATCGAAAAACACGGTGGCAAAGTCAGCTCTTCCGTTTCCAAAAACACCAGTTATGTACTGGCCGGTGAAAATCCGGGCTCCAAATTGGATAAGGCTAAAAAATTAGGAATTCCGGTGATAGACGAAGCGACATTACTAAAGATGATCGAGGTAAAATAACCGGGCAACTGTTCAAAAAGCATAATTTTCGTCCGGTGGCAGTAACGGTGATTTTTAATTGACTTTATATGAAGCTAATCCTAAATTATTTGCCTTTTAATTTTAGTTAAATAGACCACTTATACAATAATCTGGAGGTTTAGTCGGTTAATGAAGTCCAAAACAACGACCAAGTTCATTATCATTCTGGTAGTAATCTTAGGCGCGCTTTATTATCTGTATCCCACCTATAAATTTACCGCCATGAGTGATGAGGAAAAAGCGAAATTAAAATCAGAAGATCCGACCAGTTATTTTGAATTAAAATCCAAAACAATCAATTTGGGTCTTGATCTGCAAGGCGGTATGCATGTACTGCTTGGCGTGGATGTTAAGGTGCTGTTGGACAAACTGGCCAAGAACAAGACCAAAGAGTTCGAACAGGCTCTGGAAGAAACGGAAAAGGAAGTGGAAAAGACGGATGAGGATTTTATCACCGTTTTTAATCGCAAGCTGAAAGAGCGGGGGTTGAAGATCGCCCGGTTTTACGCAGCCACCGATCGCCGCACGGAAAGCGAAGTACTGGATTTTCTGCATAAGCAGGCCAAAGAAGCGGTCAGTCGGTCGCTGGAAATCCTCAGAAACCGTGTGGATGAATTCGGTGTATCCGAGCCGATCATCCAGAAGCAGGGTGATACCCGGATTATTGTGGAATTGGCGGGCGTAACCGATCCTTCCCGGGTGCGTAAGCTGATCGGCCGTACGGCTTTGCTGGAGTTCAAATTACTAAAAGACAATGTGGTCAGTACGGAAGTAGCGGAAAAGATAAATCAATATATCACTTCAAAAATAGTTCCTTCCGATACCGTTGAATCGGAAACAGAAGCCACGGGCGACAGCGCCACTTCCGTGGAAGAAATGTTTGGCATCGATTCCACTAAAGAAGAAGCAGCGCTCGCAAAAAAAGACACCACAACCTCTTTGTTCGAAGAAAATTTATTTTTCCTTGATCCGAGAGACAAACAAACATTGTTAGTTCCGGTGGAAAAGGAAACCAAATTCAAGAAATTACTCCAGTTGCCGGAAATCCAAAGAATTATCAAAGAGGCGGCCGGTGATGCCGAATTCTACTGGGGAGCCAAACCGGTGTTTGAAGGGAAGTATTACCAGGTCTATCTGGTAAATAAACATGTGGAATTGACCGGTTCCACTATTGTGGATGCCAGTCCCCAAACCGGCAATCCCAACGATCCCACATCGATCGGCAAATTTGAAGTATCGTTAACTTTAAACGACGACGGCGCCCGTACCTTTGCCCGCGTGACCGGGGCTAATATCGGCAAACGTTTGGCGATTATTCTGGACAATAAAGTGTACCTGGCGCCGGAAATCCGCGTAAAAATCACCGGCGGCCGGGCGCGTATTACCGGAATGGACAGCATGGAAGAAGCCAAAGATATGGCCATCGTGCTGAAAGCAGGTGCCCTGCCGGCGCCAGTGAAGTTCCTGGAAGAGCGCACTGTCGGTCCGTCTCTGGGGCAGGATTCCATCCGTGCCGGTAGTTTTTCAGCGATTGTTGGCCTGCTTTTAGTGGTGTTGTTTATGGTTTTTTACTATAAACTAGCCGGGGTAGTAGCGGATATTGCCCTTATTTTTAACATCATTCTTATTATGGCTGTGATGGCTTATTTTCATGCCACCTTAACGTTGCCAGGTATTGCTGGTATTATTTTGACCATCGGTATGGCGGTGGATGCCAATGTGTTGATTTTTGAGCGCATTCGCGAAGAATTGCGAAAAGGCAAAACGATTCGGGCAGCGGTGGATCTTGGGTACGCCCGGGCTTTTATTACCATTCTGGATGCCAACGTAACCACCTTTATTGCAGGTTTGGTTCTTTACACATACGGCACTGGACCGATTCAGGGTTTTGCTTTAACTTTAATGATTGGTATTGTGGCAAGTATGTTTACGGCAATCGTCGTAACG
>CAZJNP010000326.1:0-4056 GCA_964547355.1 uncultured Calditrichaceae bacterium | reverse complement strand
CACCTGCACCATCTGGGCTACGCTGGTGGGCTTACTGACCTTCCTGTTTCTTGTAGCCGATTTCAAAATGGAACACAAAAAGGATTTCGACTTCAGTCGGATTAACTTTTACGGCGGTCTACTTACTTTGATCGTCATTGTGATTATTCTCCAGGGCTTCATCCACTGGCAACGCATGCTGCCCATCCTTTGGCGGACATTAATTTTTTTTCTACTGCTCATCGTTTATTTTGTCATTTTGTTCCGCGGAATGCGTATTTTAACGGAACTGAAGCAGTTAGCCGAACATAGATCCGAAAAAAACAAGAAAAGAAAAAATAACCGATGACCTCTCATCTAAAGTAACCTGCGATTGCGAACTTTTTTACCTCAAGCGGGTTTACTAAGAGATATAAAATCCGGTTCGGATCGAACTGCTTACAAAGTGTCATTTCCTTTTTTGTAAGAATTGAAATACTGTGGGGAGAACATCCTTTGGTTTTGTTGGAATTTTCCATGAGTCCCTTCGATAAGGGAGAAAGTCTGGGGCCATATGTGGCTCGGATTTTAGATATCGTCGATCGCAGCGGCGTGCCGTATCGGCTGAATCCCATGGGCACGGTGCTGGAAGGCGACTATGACGAGGTCATGAAAGTGGTTCGGGAGTGTTTTCTGGAATTGAAGAAGGATTGCCGCCGCATTTCTGTTTCGATAAAGATCGATTACAGGGCGGGCAGCGAGCCGAGAATGGACGCTAAAATAGAACGGGTGGAAAAACTTTTACAGCGCGAGGTGAAAAAATGAAACAAGCGATCTTACTGCTGATGATGGTTCAGATTGCGTTTGTTTTCGGTGCGGATGAATTAAGCCGAAAGATTCAAAAGGCCAAAGAGGCGGTTTTCCCGGCTCTGGTGCATATTCAGCCGATTAAGGAAATCTTTGATTCCGGTGAGAAACATAAAATTCAGGTGACCGGCAGCGGGGTGATTTTTCGCGAGGACGGTTATGTTTTAACCAACAACCACGTGGTGGAAAAGGCGCGCTACGTTTTGTGTACCTTAACTTCGCGTCAGGAAGTGGAAGCAGAGGTGGTTGGATTGGATCCGTGGACAGATTTGGCCGTACTCAAACTCGATCTGGAAAAAGCCGGCCTGAAAAAAGTGCCCCACGCCCGTTTCGGAGACAGCGAAAAGATAAAAATCGGCGATGTGGTTTTAGCGCTCGGGTCTCCGTTGGGATTGGCCCGCAGCATCTCTATGGGCGTGATCAGTTCGTTGAATCGCTACTTCCCCGATGCGGGGGAGATGGTTTCGCCCTATAACCTGTGGATCCAAACGGACGCGGCCATCAATCCCGGGAACAGCGGGGGGCCGCTGGTGGATTTAACCGGTCATGTGGTGGGAATCAATGCCCGGGCAGTTATCTTCGGAGAAAATTTGGGGTTCGCCATTCCGATCAACACAGCCAAGTATGTCATCGATCAGATTTTGAAGTACGGGGAAGTGCAGCGTTCCTGGATTGGCGTCACGTGGCAGGAGATTAAAGAGTACCGCAAGTACAAAAACCGGCCGCATCTAAAGGGCGTGTTGATTGCTTCGGTTGAAAAGAATTCGCCCGCCATGGCCGCGGGACTGAAGCCCGGCATGGTGGTTCAAAAAATCAACGGTAAAACTGTTTCTGCCGTTTACCAGGAAGAACTGCCCGCATTGCGGGTGTACATTTCCAGTTTGCCCATCCACAGCACCATCCGCTTCCGATTGCTGGACGGCAAAGAAGAAAAAGAAATCACCCTTGTAACCGAAAGACAGGGAAAATTTTCCGGCGATGAGTTCGAATGCGAGGAATGGGGCATGTCCGTTAAAGAGATTACGCCCAGAATCGTGAAAAACTTTCAGCTTTCTTCCAGCAAAGGCGTGCTGATCTCCGGGGTCCGCAAAGGGAGTAAAGCCGACGAAGCCGAAGTTCGGAGCGGATACATTCTGAAAACCATCGAAAATATGCCGGTGGAAAATCTGGAAGATTTTAAGCAAAAATATGAAAAGCTGAAACTATCGGACAAAGCCCATCTTCTGTTTTTACAATTAGGCAACAGCAACCGTTTTGCATTGATTCAGGGAAAAAGCAAATGATAACAAGATTACGAGCGATACTGATCTTCGGCACGATCTTAACCGGCTGGGCCGTGGGCGCCGACTGGCAAAAGGCATACGAACAGTACGCCGACCGCATGGTAGTGGTGGAGTACTACGAAGTGTCTAACACGTTTCACTCCATTCAAAACCGCGAGCGCACTAAAAGATTTCTTACCGGATTTGTGGTCAACGATTCCGGGCTGGTTCTAACATCCGCGTCCATTTTCAGGGCAAAGCTCGAAATCGGAGGCGGCTCTTCGTTTTTTCACGGCGCACAAAAGCCGACGGACATCCGCGTGCGTCTTTCTGACGGGAAGTACGTTCCGGCCGAGTTCCTGGGAAAAGACGATGATTTGGGCCTGGGTTTTGTTCAGATGGAGTCGACGCCCTACATCAAACCGGTGCGCTTTACGGACAAGGGCCGACTGCACCGCGGGGAAAAGATATTGGTCATTCAGCATCTACCGCAAGCGTACGATTTTGAACCGCTGGTTTCCGAGAAAATCATCAACGCCATCGTAAAAGGAGAAAACGAACGATATCTTTGCGAGGGTGGCCCTATGGCGCTGTCTTCTTTTGGGTTGGTGGTGAACACAGCCGGTCAGGCTGTGGGAGTGGTTCACGGCGCGGCTTCTTATTTTGGTTCCATGTTCGCAAGGTCTTCCCGGTCTGCTTTTTTGGAAATGCTACCGTTCACAGAATTTAAAAAACTGATCGACCATCCGCCGGTATTCAGGGAAAAACAGACTTCCCGCAAAAACTGGTTGGGCGTTTACATGCAGCCGTTCACCGAGGCCATGGCCAGGTACTTTGGCGCGGACACCGTGCAGGGGGTATTGATAAACACGATTTTTGACGATTCGCCGGCGCAAAAAGCAGGCTTACAAATTGGAGATGTGGTTACGGCGGTTAACGGACAACCTGTTCCGGCGCGCACGGAAAGCGACTTGCAGCTATTCCGAAAACTAATCAGAGAAGCGGAGCGGCAGCGGGTCGAGCTCAAAATATTCCGCAAAAACAAGTGGCTTACATTGCAGGTAACGCTGGGCGAAATCCCCATCAGTCAGTTTTTAGCCGAAGAAGCGTCGGACGAAACGCTTGGCTTTAGCGTAAAAGAATTAACCCGGGACATCATTCTGGCCAAGCATCTGGATTTTGACACGGAAGGGGTCTGGGTGTCCAGAGTGGAACGCGCCGGCTGGGCGGACATCGCCGGCCTGCAAATCGGAGATTTGATTTTGTCTGTTAATGAAGTTAAAATTAACACTCTGGACGATATGCGAAAGATTCTTGAGTCCATCAGTCAAAGGCGGCCGGCCTACGTGGCGCTGTTTATCAAACGCGGTCCGGAAACGCGCTTTTTGTTCATAAAAACCGATTACTCCCAATCATAAAAGGAATGTTTTATGGATTTGCTAAAAACCATATTCGACAAACAGTATGAGCTGAATAAACGAATCTTGAAAGAACGGCACGGTCGGGATTACGATCGGCTGTGCGACCAGAGTAAAACCGACCCGGAAACGGTGCGTCAGCGCGTGGAATGGATTTTAAATTACAACCGCGCGCAGATTCATGAATCCATTGAGCTGGAGGACTCGCTGCCCTGGAAGTGGTGGAAAGACATGGAAGAAATCGACTGGGAAAATATCCGCATCGAGCTGATCGACGAACTCCATTTCTGGGTAAGTAAATGCCAGCTGGTGGGTCTGGACCCACAAAGCCTGGCCGAACTTTATCTTAAGAAGAACAAGCTGAATCAGGTGCGGCAGGACCGCGGGTATGGCAGTACCTATCAGAAACTGAATGACCAGGGCGTGGAAGACAACAAGCGCATCGATGAAATTTTAGAAGAAGAAGAAAAAAAGAAATAAAAAACCCTCCGGCAGAAAACAGGATTAAAAGACCTGTTTTTATAGCTTTTCATCAACGTACTCTAAAATGG
>CAZJNP010000325.1:0-4059 GCA_964547355.1 uncultured Calditrichaceae bacterium | reverse complement strand
GAAATGGATCCTACCCTGTTTGAACAATACAGCAAAATAAAATTTAACATTCAGGCCAGAGACGATCTGCGGCAATTGGCGGCACAAGGCGTCTATATTGATCATGCCGAGGTGAAAAAGAACCCAGCCGGCGGCTTTACTGTGATTGCCGAACTCAACCGCTTCCAATTGGAACAGCTAACAAAAGCCGGTGTTTCCTTCGAAATATTGATTGAAGACATTACCGAATTCTACGCCCAACGGGCCAGAACTTCATTGGCTAAATTAAAAAAAGCCGCCATCAGCGTAATGGTGGAAGGATTCGAGCTGGGCAGCATGGGCGGCATGTACACGTACAGCGAAGTAGTGGCCGAACTGGACTCCATGCGTCTGGAGCATCCGGACCTGGTCAGCGAGAAATTTTCCATCGGTCAATCCCACGAAGGGCGTGATTTATGGGTGGTAAAGATTTCCGACAATCCCGATACAGATGAAGATGAACCGGAGGTGCTGTACGACGGCCTGCACCATTCCAACGAACCCACCGGTCTGATGACGGTCATGTATTTTATGAATTATTTGCTGGACAATTACGGCAGCGATCCGGAGGTCACGTACCTGGTGGATCACCGGGAAATGTATTTCTTACCTGTCGTGAATCCGGACGGGTACGTGTACAACGAGCAGCAAAATCCCGACGGTGGCGGCACCTGGCGTAAAAACCGCCGCAATAACGGGTTTGGAAGTTACGGTGTGGATTTGAACCGCAATTACGGATATATGTGGGGCTACGACGACGAGGGTTCCAGTCCGCTCATCTATTCGGGCAACTACCGCGGCCCGGCGCCTTTTTCCGAACCGGAAACGCAGGCCATCCGCGATTTTTGCAATCAGCGTCATTTCGTTACTTCTCTCAGCTACCACGCGTATTCCAGCGTAATCATCACCCCCTGGAGTTATGAAACGGACCTGCTGACGCCCGATTCCCTGACCTTTTTTGAGTACGGCGCGGAAATGACCCGTGAGAACTACTACGTCCCCGGCACGCCCAACCAGACCGTGGGTTATGTGGGCAACGGCGTGTCCATCGACTGGCAATACGGCGAGCAGGAAAGCAAAAATAAAATTCTGGCCTTTGGCTCCGAAGTGGGCGATGCGGAAGACGGCACCTGGCCGGATCCGGAACGCATCGAACCTTTGGCCCAGGAAAATCTGCATTCCAATCTGGCTTTGGCCTGGTTTGCCGGTGGTTATGTGCAATACCTGGATTATTGGATTACCTCCAGCGATGACGGCGATCTTTTTCCGGAACCCGGAGAGCAGGTGCACCTGCATGTGGTGTTAAAAAACAGCGGTCAGGGCAGCGCCGATGATGTGACCGTTTCCCTGTTAAGCGAGGATGCCTATGTGACCATCGATCAGGGCGGACCGTTTACCATGCCCTTTATGGAAGCGCAGAGCACGGCTGCCAGCGACACCTTTGCCATCGTCCTTTCCTCTGCCGCGCCCCAGGGATACCGCCCTCAAATCATCTGCCGGGTGGACCAGGGCGGCGTTGTCCGGGAGGCCCATCTGAACGGATTTGTTATCGGCGCGCCGCAAGTGGTATTTTCGGACGATGCGGAAAACGGCACGGAAAATTGGGACATGGGCAACTGGGGACTGACGGCGACCAGCTACAGCCCGGACTGGGCGTTTACCGATTCCCCGGACGGCAAATACGCCAATGAGCAGACCAACACCATGACACTGAATGATCCGATTACCCTGCCCGATGCCGACGCGATATTCCTGGAATTCCGCACCCGTTACGATATCGAGCGTTTGGACGATTTCGCCCGGGTTCAGGTTTCCGTGAACGGAACGGATTGGGAATCACAATCCGGCTATTACACAGTTGCAGGCAGCGGTTCCGGCGTGCAGACGGCCGGAGAACCGGGATACGACTTTTACCAGCCGGACTGGCTCAAAGAACAAATCGATCTGAGCGCTTATCTGGGCAATCCCCAGCTCTATCTGCGCTTTGTGCTGGCTTCGGACGCCGAAACGGTAAAAGACGGATGGTATGTAGACGATATCGCCCTGCTAGCGTACAAACAGCAACCGTCAGAGGTCGCCGATCGGAATATTCCGCAAGATTTTACTCTGCAGCAGAACTTCCCCAATCCCTTTGGCAAGAGCCGCTCCACCCAGGTGCAACCAGCGGTCACCACCATCCGTTACCGGCTTCCCTCTACCGGGTATGTGCAGTTAACGGTTTATAATGTCTTGGGAGAAAAGGTGGCGGAATTGGTAAACCAAAATCAAGAAAAAGGCGAATACGCGGTGAACTTTAAAGCGGACGGTCTGCCCAACGGCGTATATTTCTACACACTAAAGACAAGGGCAGGATTTATTCAAACCAGAAAGATGTTGCTTATGCGATAAATTAAATAACGATCTTTAAACGTTTCTTTTGCAACCTGATTATTGGCCTACCCAATGGCTTGATTACCGGCCTGGGCCGTCAACAGAGCCTGGGCCATGTGCGGGCGGCCGGTTTTGGCGTATAGTCCGGCCAATCGACGCACGGCCAGATCATTCTTTGGATTCAGTTTCAGTAACTGTTGGTAGGTTTCTATAGCCGCGTCAAACTTTTGTTGCCTGATTTGAACAAATGCCAGTTGCTCAAGATATTTAGCCTGGGGCGGGCGGTTCAATTCCGACAATAATTTTTCCGCCTCAGATAGTTGATTACCGGCTGTCAGGATTTTTACCTGCAATTCCCTGGCTTCTTTTTCAGTACGGGCCTGGGGGCTTAACTGCCCGAACCAGCGCTGGCAATTTTCCCAATCGTCCAGCCGGGCATACAAGCGGGCTATTTCCAGAATGAGCACATCCCGGTGAATTAAAATATCCGTGGAGAGCGCTTTGTGATGGGTACTCAGATATTCATTTTGGCGATGCATCTCCAGCAGCCATCGCAGAGCGTCTTCCGGGCGGTTTTGCTTTAAGGCGATTTTGTACAGTAAATAATAACCGCCCACCTGGCGCCGGAATTTTTTAATCGATTTTTCGGCATTGCTGCGCGCTTCCTCCAGATTACCAATCTCCATAAAAGATTCGGCCATCACATTAAGCAAAGTGCCCCGCATGTTTTCCGGCAGCGATTGTAATCCGTATGCAATCTTGAAATGCTGTAACGCCTGTTCAAAACGGCGCATCAAATGGTACTGCTGTGCCAGGGTGTAATGGGCGTACGCGTTGTTGGGTTCCTCCGCGACCATTTTTTTCAGCAGTTGTAAATTGCGATGATTTTTTTTCTCCCTGTCCTGGGGCTGGAGTCCGTAACCCAGATGCTCCAGCACCACCGCACTCTCCCGTTCGGCGCCCTTTAACTGCGCTACGCTGTATGCGATCTGCTCGTGAATCCTGCCGTGAAAGCGAATGCCTTTTCCGTTATTGAACAAACGATGGGCTGTGGACAGTTTGTAGTTTTTCCCGTCCGGCATGCGGTTCCGGATTTGCACGATGTAGGCCAGTGCTTTTTTCTCCGGGCGCAGTAGTTTCTTTAGCACTGGAATGCTCTCTTTAAGCAAGCGCTCATCCGCATCCAGCCACAAAATCCAGTCGCCCGTGGCGTATTGGATCGAAGCATTGCGGGCGGCGGAGAAATCCTCCTGCCATTCATAAGAATAAACCTCGGCACCAAAGGAACGGGCGATTTCTACTGTGCGATCCGTTGAACCGGTATCGACCACCACAATCTGATCGGCTACCAGACGCACGCTTGCCAGACAATCCGGCAGAAATTGTTCCTCATTTTTAACAATCATACATACTGATAGCGTTTGGCGCATTTTTTTCCATTCCATCGGTTACGATTTTTTAACGTTTCGTGCCGCGGCATTTTGTTTCCCTTTTCATTTAGCGGGTCATGAATTCTTTGGCCACTTCGTTGCCCGGTTCCAGTTCCAGCACGCGCTTAAAATATTGTTTCGACTGTACGGTCTGGCCGGCCTCGTGGTGTACCAGGCCCATGCGGCACAGGGTTTGTACGTCGTCCGGCGCGTCCTTCAGATTGTGCACCAGCAGATTCAC
>CAZJNP010000324.1:0-4063 GCA_964547355.1 uncultured Calditrichaceae bacterium | reverse complement strand
TCAATTGTTTAAAAGAGCCAGTTCAGTTGTTGGTTACTATAAAAGTGCTTTTCAAGAAAAGTATTAAACGTTGGATGTTAATAAACCATCTTAATGAAAAAATCACATCCTCCAAGAAGGGGGCGGGAGATGCTTATTCATCATTTTAAATTAATTATCTTAATTGGGATGTTTGTTTTTTATACAGAAAATTTCGGCTTTGCACAACAAGAATCTTGGACGTTCTGTGGTCCAGACAACACTTATATTAATGACATTGCTATCCATCCGGATTCTTCAAATATTCTCTATATCGCAATTAAGGGTTCAGACCAATATTTAGCAAAATCGGTGGATGGGGGCATTTCCTGGAGTTATTTTACTGATTCACCTACAAATTTATATTCGATTGAAATTCATCCTCAGGATCCATCAATCATTTATATCGGTAATGACCTGTATTCTTATAAAAGTGTCGATAGCTGCAAAAGCTGGAAAAAACAACTAAAAAGCGGCGTAATGGTTATGGATATTTTGGTAAATCCAATTGAGCCAAAATATGTTCTCTGGGCAACAACATCTCCATGGGAAAGGGAGTACGGTATATACTGGAGTGATCAATATGGTTGGACAAATGAATTACGGGGAGCACATCGGGCCTTGGCCCTTACTGTAGATCTGAACAATCCTGATACAGTTTACGCTGGCTTTGAAACTGGCGGATATGTCGGGAGATCTACAGATAAAGGTTATACCTGGTATGCTTATACACCAAATGGGTACTGGGTGGATGAAGTACGGGATGTAGAAGTGAATTGGCGCTCAGATATTTATGCTGCTACAAATGATGGATTGTGGAAAGGTGTATGGGTAAGTGATGGCCTAATATTAACCAAACTCTCCGGTTTGCCGACGGATGATATTACTGTTTTGCAAATCGATCTTCGAGTGACACCTCCGGTTTTATATGTGGGAACCTGGGGGTATGGAGTCTTTTATACCAATGATGATGGAGTGAATTGGATACCAATAAACACTGGTTTGGATAATTTATACATAACGAGCCTTTCCTTAAGTAAATCCGATCCTAAAATACTTTACGCCGGGACTGATAATTCCGGTGTCTGGAAATATGAAATTCCCACAAAAGCCGGGCCTTTTATATTAAACCCAATTCCTGAGCAAGTTGTTGATGAAGATTTTACGACATATATAGTAGCCGACTTAGATACCGTATTTGATGATATGGATAGCGAAATCTTAAATTATTCAGTAGAAACAGATGGGAATACATTTGCAAAAATTAGCGGGACTCTGCTTAATCTGTCATCAGTATCTGATTTTTATGGTACCAGCGAAGTCATCCTCACTGCAACTGATGAACAGCCATATTCTGTAAATGATACTTTTCTAGTGAATATCAAAGGAATTAACGATTCACCTGCCAAATTTGGATTAATTCTCCCGCCAGATAATGATACTTTGTCTAACATTGATGATCAGGTGGATTTTAGTTGGCATTCCTCAGAGGATGTGGATGGAGATAAGCTTACATATATTTGGTGGATTTCAGGTGGTTCATTAAATATGAATAGTAACCCATTACAGGACACTGTATTTACCTTTAATAGTCAAGGAAATTTTGAATATAAAACGATTTACGAATGGTCAGCTTTTGTGACTGATGGATTCGATACGGTAGCCAGTCTGGATACTTTTCAGCTAATTACTCCAGAAGTTATCGATATAGAAGACCAGATAAGCTTTATCCCAGAGAAGTATGCTCTTTATCAAAATCATCCGAATCCTTTTAATACCACTACAACGATCAGGTATGATCTATCTGAGCCCACAGATGTAGAGCTGTCTATTTTCAATTTATTAGGGCAAAAGATTGTATCGCTTATCTCGATGAGACAATCCGCTGGAATTTATTCAATAGAATTTGATGCTGCAAATTTATCAAGCGGAGTTTACTTTTACAAATTGGAGACGGATAGGGGTTTTATACAAACGAAAAAGCTTCTTCTGCTAAAATAGTGTTTTTGTATAGGGTAGGTTCCTTCTAACCAGCGGTTCCACTCGGAAACCAAACGCGTTCCGGTTTTACCGCAATATGAAGGGCATCGAGCGGTTGCGTCCGGTTAACCACGATTCCGATAGCCTTTGGAAACAATAATGGATACTTCTTACAAAATGTATGGTCATTTTTCGCAAGTTGCTCAAGTGTATACGAAAGCTCAGACAACCGATATTGCCCCCATCATTTATATTACCGAAACGTTGAAAGGTGTATTGGAAGTCAGAGCTGCAGATATTGGCTAAGGGTCAGGACGCTATGACCTACTTCTCTTTCAATATCTGAAAAAGCTTTACCCGGCCTGCATTGACATTAACGAATTAATGCTAAATAAAGTTACGGAAGACCTGACTAACAAAAGAATTGAGCTTGGGTTTTTTATAATTTACAAAACTTATTTGGTTAGATAGTCCGTTAAGTTTGTAGATTTTCCCCTCTAAGACCGAGCGAAGTGGCTATACGCAAATTAAGATGAAGCTTTTTTAATAACCAGTAAAGATCTGAAAAATGATGTACAAAATATTCCTCTTTGTTTTAGTATTATTGTTTTCCCATATGTCTGGTTCACTACAGAGTATTTCCAAACAAACAGGGGATAATATACTATACGTTTTTAAGGATATGGAAAATAGTTGTAGTGATCAATGGTTACTAAAAGCTAATTTAGGCGGAATCGGAAGATATTCTGCAGTTGGTTTCTCAATCGGGAATAAAGGCTACGTGCTCACAGGAAAAAGCGGAAAATACTTAAAAGATTTCTGGGAGTATGATCCGGTAAGCGATCGATGGACAAGAAAGGCCGACTTTCCGGGTACTGCCAGAGATCGTGCCGTTGGTTTTTCTATTGGGGATAAAGGGTATATTGGTACAGGGGCTTGCGGTTTTTTTAAATATAAAAAGGACTTTTGGGAATATGATCCTAAAGAAGATAAATGGATAAGAAAAGCTGACTTTGGTGGTTCTGCCAGAGATCATGCTGTTGGCTTTTCCATTGGCAATAAAGGTTATATCGGTACCGGCTATGATGGTATTTGGTCTTATAAGAATGATTTTTGGGAGTATGATCCCGCAAAAGATAAATGGATAAGAAAAGCTGACTTCCCTGGTAAAGCAAGAGATCGTGCGGTGGGTTTTTCAATAGGGAATAAAGGCTATATCGGAACAGGAGCACATGGTTTCTTTTTATCTAAAAAAGACTTTTGGGAGTATGACCCGGCAAGTGATACATGGACGCAAAAAGCCGACTTTGGAGGAGAGGAAAGAAGTAATGCTGTCGGATTTTCCATTAATAATAAAGGATACATCGGTACCGGTACTGGTTATAGAAAGGATTTTTGGAAATATGATCCATCTACAAACAGTTGGATACGAAAAGCTGACTTTGGTGGTACAGCCAGAAATGGTGCCGTAGGTTTTTCTATAGGTAACAAAGGGTATATCGGCACAGGGACTGATATCCACCATAAGAATAGAAAGGATTTTTGGGAATATTGTCCATGAGTTATAGATGTTTTTAAGCAAAGCATTAACCCTCTTGATCCCGGCTTTTTCTAATTTCTCAGCATATGCGGGTCCAATCCCTTCAATTGCTTCGATTTTGTAAGTAGGCATGTTTCTTCTCCTTAATTATTAGTTAGGGTTCATTGTTTAATTCATTGTATTTCAAAAATAAGATATGTACCAATTGGATGCAGTTTTGGTAGGTATTCGTTAGCAATGCATGCTTTTAGAAATTATTGTAAAAATTTGGAGAAACCCATTTCCATAACAAATTTAAATATCAAAAAAATTTTTTGAAATTATCAAAAATCAGAGAATCTCCCTCATCGTACAATTATAGACCCACAATTCTTCTTATTCCTTCTTAATTGAAGAAATGTCTTTATTTGTGGAACCTTTTAGGTTATCTTAATTCAAAAACGGTTGTGTTTAATTATTTTGACTAGTTATAATATCAGGATTTTGTCATGGGTGAAAATTTAAATAATCTTCTACATAAACAAT
>CAZJNP010000323.1:0-4067 GCA_964547355.1 uncultured Calditrichaceae bacterium | reverse complement strand
GGATGTGAGGCTTTTTGACAAGCAAAACTCCAGCCAGTCATTGCCGGATCCGGATTTATTTTTTCTGGAGCACTTATGGCAGCAGCAAGAAGCGGTAAGAAAACTCTTTTTTGACCTGTTCCCCAAAGAAAACGAACAATTCAAAGAAGATGTGCAACAGTTGCTGGAGAACCGCTTTGATTTTCTGGGAGAACCCGTTCAATACCGGGGGCGGATTCCCTGGCGCGAAAATCCGTTGACCGGCAAAGAATATCCATTGGTTCATTTTTCTGAGATCGACCTGTTTAACACAGAAAAATACGGAGATGTCAAATACGTTTGGGAATTAAATCGCCACCAGTATTTCATCGAATTGGGGAAGGCCTATTATTTATTTGGCGACGAAAAATATGCCCGCCATCTGGCGGAATTGATGGATACCTGGATCGACGATAATCCCTATAAAATCGGAATTAATTGGACATCGGCTTTGGAAGCGGCCATGCGGATTTTTTCCTGGTTGTGGGCTTATTCTTTTACTAAAGAATCACAGATCTGGAACAAGGATTTTAAACAAAAAGTCTTCCAAAGTTTGCATCTTCACAAGTTGTTTATCGAAGAGAACTTGTCTTATTATTTTAGCCCCTATAACCATTTGATCGGCGAGCTGGCCGCGTTGTCATTTTTTTGTTCGGCTTTTGGGACAAACGCAACCTGCAGAGAAAAATATTGGCGCGAGCTGGAAGATCAGATTACGCGCCAGTTTCATCCCGACGGGTTTACGGTAGAACAAGCCAGTTATTATCATCATTACACACTGGGGTTTTACCTGACGCTTCTGATCCTCCGCAAACGGCAGGGGTTGCCGGTTTCTGACCAAACAGAAGGCATGGTTGAAAAGGCTCTGGAATTTGCCATGTACCTGACCAGGCCGGACGGTCAGCTGCCCATGATTGGCGACATAGACAATGCACGTTCGATTTATTTTTACCGTCCTCAGGATCAGTGGGATTTACGCTTTTACCAAGCTCTTGGCGCTGCATGGTTCGAACGCGGAGATATGAAATATGTCGCTGAAACGGAAAGGGAGGAACTCCTATGGCTTTTGGGGCCGCAAGGGATGGAAACTTTCCGGCAAATCGAAAAAAAGGAACCGGCTTTCAAAACTCTGCACTTTAAACACAGCGGTTATGGTATTATCCGGGATGGCTGGCACAAAGAAAGCAACTACTGCTCAATCGATTTCGGCGAAATTGCGCACGGCCTTTACCCGGACGAAACCCCTTCCGCTGCCCATGGACATGCGGATATTCTTTCGTTTGAACTGACGGTCGCTGGTAAAGCGGTTGTTGTTGATCCCGGATTTTATACCTATTTCGGCCCATTGGAATGGCACCGGTATTTCCGGGATGCGTGCGCACATAATACCCTCAAAATCAACGGTCAGGGACAGGCGGTGCATCGAGGCCGCATCAGTTGGTCGAACGTGGCTACACAAAAATTGCTGCAATGGTCAAACGATCGGGAACATACTTTTTTAGCCGCCGAAGTGGCGAACCTGCCCGGCTTAGCAGAAGATGTAAAAATTTACAGATATTTTGTCTTTCGTAACGGTTGTTATTTCCTGGTTGTAGATCAAGTTTTAGGCAATCACGATACTGCGCAGGCATTCCAGATAGAATCGTTTTTGCACTTTGCCCCCGGTGAAATTCGCTGGAGCGGTGAAAATTGCCTGGAATACAACGGGCAGACGATTCTCAAAACACAAGGTTTGAATAAAAAGAATAGCAGGTTGTTATTTGGCGGTAGCGCCCCCGAACAAGGATGGATAGCGCCCGGCTACGGTAGCCGTTTACCGGCCCCGGTAATGCAATGGAATCTGAATGACAAATTGCCGGTTGCCATGGCCATGCTTTTTCCCTTAAAAAACACCAGCGACCAGAGGCTTGTTTTCGAACTGGAAGAACAACCGCAGTACCTCACGATTAATATTCGGGAACCGGAATGGAAGATAGCGGATCGTTTGCATCTTGATCTGAAAAGCCATTCCTTACAGTTAACTCAACTATAGAAAATCCATGCAAAAACAAAAACACAAGAAAATTCTGGAAATCAGTTCGTATCCTCCGCCCAGAGCAGGCTGGGGGATAAGAGTTTCGTTTGTAAAAAAAGCGCTCATCGAGCAGGGGCATGCCTGTAAGGTTTTAAATATTGCACCGGAAAGCCGAAAAATTCCCAGCCCGGAATATTTGACGTCCATGAACGGCCTGGATTATGTGTCCAAAATATTTTTACATTGCATCAAGGGGTACCGCGTTCATATGCATCTAAACGGAGATTCGCCCAAGGGTTTTATCCTCACCTTGCTGGCAGAAGGGATCAGTTTGTTGACCTTCAAAAGAGCGGATTTAACTTTTCATGCCGGGCCCTACCAAAAATATTTCCCCCAGGAGCGCGCCCCGAAACTTACGCCTATGTATAAACTTATTTTTCGTCTGGCCCGCAAAATCATTTGCAACAGCGATGCCGTAAAGGAAAAAATCAAGGGGTATGGCGTGCCTTCCGATAAAATCATTCCCATTCCGGCCTTTAGCAGACAATATTTGCAATTTGAACCACAGGATTTAAAACCGCCGCTAAATGCGTTTATAACTGAAAGAAAACCAATCATCAGCAGCTATGTATTCTTCCGGCCGGAATTTTTCATCGATCGCATGATAGAAGGCATCGCCCAGGTGGTTAAAGAATATCCCCGGCTGGGGCTACTAATCCTGGGTTCCGATGACGGTTCCGAAAAGATAAAGACGCTGGTGAATAAATTGGGCATCACACAAAACGTATTTTTTACCGGAGACCTGGATCACGATACTTTTCTGACCATTCTCTCGAAATCGGATATATTTCTGCGTACCCCGGTGAAAGATGGCGTAAGCTCTTCGGTGCTGGAGGCTTTAGCCCTGGGGGTGCCGGTGGTGGCGAGTGAAAACAATACCAGACCACCCAGCGTGATTACGTATAATCATGAAGATATTTCAGAAATGGCACGGATTTTAACCGAGACGATTGCCAATCTGGAACAGGTGAAAAAAAAGGTCATCAAGCCGCAAATCCGCGATACGGTTGCAGATGAAATTCGCGTATTAACCAGTGATTAGGTAAGGTTCAGTATGAAAAAAAAATTAAAAGTGCTGTTTTTGTCCCAGAGATTTCTTTTCCCCATGGACACAGGGGGCAAGATCCGGACCGGAAAAATCCTGCAACAGCTTTCGAAATTGTTTGACATCACCATCGTGGGAAACATAGAAAAAGGTAAGGACGATCCCTATCTCCCGGATATGGAGCGCTTGTGTTCCAGATACGTACCGGTACCCTGGCAGGAGACCAATCGCTATTCCCTGCAATTTTACGGTAAAATTGCCGTCCAGTCTTTTTCCCGGTACCCCATTTCTGTTTTGAACGATTATTCCGAAGAACTGGAACAGGCTGTGCTGGAAGAGTTGAAAAAGGAATCTTACGATTTGGCGATCTGTGATTTTTTGCAGTCTTCATTAATGTTCCAGAAAGTAAAGGATATTCCCACCCTTTTGTTTGAACATAACGTGGAAACAACCATCGCAAAACGGCATCTGGAAAAAGCCAAAGACCCGGTTTCCAAGGTGTTTTGGTGGCTGCAATACAAAAAGATGTTTCGTTACGAAAAAGAAATGTGTCGCCGCTTTGACAGTGTCATAGCCGTGTCGTATAAAGATAAAAAAAGAATGGAAGAATGGTTCGGCGTAAACAATGTGTATGATATCCCCACCGGTGTGGACACGGATTTTTTTAAACCTTCACCGGAAATGGAGGAAAAGAAACAGCTCGTTTTTACCGGTTCCATGGATTGGCTTCCTAACGAAGACGCCATGTTTTATTTCATCGAAGAAATATTTCCCTTGATTAAGGAAAAGGAACCAGATACCCGCTTGGTGGTGGTGGGACGCAATCCGTCTCCCAAAATCAAGAAAACCGTAGAAGGACGGGAAGATGTGGTTTTAACCGGTTGGGTGGAAGACACCCGGCCTTATCTTTCTGAAAGCGCGGTTTTTATC
>CAZJNP010000322.1:0-4075 GCA_964547355.1 uncultured Calditrichaceae bacterium | reverse complement strand
CAATCGGGCCGAGTATTACTCCTAAGATCATATAACCAGTCAACTTAGGAAGGCTTAGTTTTTTCAGCATCAAAGCAAATAGGTATGCGACTAATAAAACGGTTCCCGTAAGCAGTGGTGTTTGAGAATAAATCTGCAATCCATAATCAGGAAAGAAATATCTCGTGCCGCCAAAGATGATCAGTAAAACGGAAATTCCTGCAATTTTTTTCTTCACTACTTACCTCTCCTGCCGCATGACTTTTTTCTGTAAATAACGGAAGGAAATTAGATCGTTTATGACAATGGCAATGACGATTACCACCAGAAAAAAACTCCCCGCCCCGTCCGGATTTAGCATTAAATAGTCCAGCAATATCGCTAAAGACAGCCCCCCCATACCCAGGTTAGCCAGTCCCGAAGTATAAGGCAGCCCCAACTGTTCCCTCATTCCACCTACCGAATAAAGACCAGCCACGAGCTTAATAAACATCCGTACACCAATAAAAATGATCAACATGTACATTAACAATGCTATCGAGTTGTTTTGAAAGCGCAAGTTCATCCCGGCAAAAACAAGCAAAATCACATATAGTGGTTTTTCTATCTGCTGTATGCTCTGATATAGTTTTCTGGTGGCAATGTTTGAGCTTGCTAATCCTATTCCAAAAAGAAAAGAGTTGAATAAAATACTCTGTTTAAAATAATAGGCCCCACCTATAGAGACCAAGAGCAGGCCAATAAAGAGTAGAAATTTTTCCTGTTCGGTTTTTAATTCTGCAAAGAGTGTTTGATACAGGAAGATACACACCACCGTTATTCCTATCGGCAAAACAAAAACTAAAAGATCATGCAAACCTCCATGGTCCAAGCTTAAAAAAATATGGAAGATTAAAAACAAAACACCGATGGTAACGACTCCGAGCAAGTTATCAAAAGCCGCATTAAACTGAAGCCAATGTGCTATCCGTCCTTTTACCCGATAATCCCTTACCATTACTCCAATTAGTATCGGAGATGTGACCGTACCAGCTAATGAGACAAGCAGAATTTCCTGCCATTGCAGGCTGGGGATTAAAAAGGTAAACAAAAAATAAAAAATTACTGAGAGTAATGTGAATATAAAAAAGTATTGTATCAATGAATTAAAATAATATATACGAGGAAATCGACGTAACCCTTTAACCGTAATTTGAATACCGATTAAAAAACCGACCCATCCCAGTACCAAAGAAAACAACACATTAAGGTTTTGTATGATATTGACGGTTAAAATCTGGAATACATCTGGGCCAATCAAATAACCTAATAATATATAAAAGATGCCAGAGAATGTTACTGCTTTTAACCAGACAGAAGAAATACTTACTCTTTCAGCAATAAAGGAACCAATGAACGCAATTAATACGATTAAAACAAGACTTAGCAATGGCGTCATGAACGATATCTCTTCTCGTTAACAACCAAATATCCATGGAAAATCTTTTTTGGTAATAATATGCCGGTTGATTCTTTACCTACCATTAATCCTTTGACCGGCGCCATGCTTGTAATGCTTTTTTTAAAAACCCATCATTATCATCAATATATCTACGTGCTTCATCAACACCCGCATCTGTTAACGCTATAAATATCGCCGTCTTTACATGTCCTTGAGCCCGATCAAGACATTCACTCGCTTTTTCATAATCAACATCTGCAGCAATCATAATAATCTTTTTAGAGCGTTCGATCAACTTTTTATTATTCTGCTGCAGGTCTATCATCATATTTTCGTAAACCTTACCGAGCTTAATCATCGAAACCGTGGTAATCATGTTCAGAACCATTTTTTGTGCCGTCGCTGCTTTTAGTCTAGTAGAGCCCATAATCACCTCCGGACCGGGAACCGGACAAATGGCCACATCCACATCAAACTGTAAATGCTCTCTGGGATTACAAACTACGGTAATCGTTTTCGCCCCTCTGCGTTTTGCCTCTTCAATTGCCCCGATCACATATGGCGTTCTGCGGCTGGCCGCCAAACCACATACCACATCCTTTTCGGTTACATTTAACGCCTTTACATCCTGGGCACCAAATTCTTCATAATCCTCGTACCCCTCCACAGCAACAGAAAGAGCTTGATAACCTCCCGCTATCTGACCAATAACCATCCCTGGGTCAACTCCAAAAGTAGGCGGACATTCGGCCGCATCCAAAACGCCCAATCGGCCGGAAGTTCCTGCCCCAAAATAAATCAACCGTCCGCCATTTTTAAAAGCATGCGTGACCAGCTCTATTGCCTGAACAATATATGGCAACTCCTTTTCTACTGCCAAGGCGACTTTTTTATCCTCTTCATTAAAAACCTTAACCGCTTCAGCTGTATCCATCACATCAATATCAAAAGTGTTTGGATTTCTGCTTTCCGTGACAAGGCTGGACAACTGCTTAAACAAATCATTTTCACCCATCTAAAACTCCAATACTATCATTTGCTTTTCTATCAGCAATGATGAATAATCCTTCCAACTTTTATCAATTTCCAACACTTCTACTTTCACTCCGCGCGCATTACACAACGAACAATCCTGCCCCTCCCCTTTTCCCTTCAGGGTAAGGAGCTTGCCACCAGAGCGAACAAGAGGAACCGCCAACCCCAAAAGCCTCTCTATGGAAGCAACAGCACGCGCGGTAATCAAAGAAAACCTTTCGTGCTCCTCAAGCCCGATCTCTTCTGCCCGCCCCATCAGAAGCGTATGACTTAAACCTAACTGATGCGTAATGTGTTTAAGAAACAACATTTTCTTCCGGGAAGAATCTAAAAGCGTAATCCGCCCGTCATTAAAATACACAGAAAACACAATTCCCGGCAAACCCGCACCCGTTCCCAGGTCTAAAACCCGCGACAGGACTTGTTTTCTATCTTGCAACGCAAAATACAGATACAAAAAACTCGGTAAAAGATGTCGCTCCACAATATGGGGTAAATCTTTCTTACTTACCAGGTTTTGCCGCGCTCCCCATTTCTCTAGCTCTTCCTTATAGTGAATAAGCTTTTGTTTTTGTTCTGTACTTAAAACAATGCCCTGCGAGGCAACGAACTCAAACAGCTCGTCCATTTGTTTTATCTGTTTCACGTGAAACATTAAAAACCTGCATGTTTTTCAAGATATATCATCAAAATCGAGAGGTCCGCGGCGCTTACTCCCGGAATACGCGACGCTTGACCAAGGCTTTCTGGTCGTACTTTGTTTAATTTTTCCCTGGATTCTGCAGAAAGAGATTTTATATTTGAATAATCCAATTCGACTGGTATTTTCTTTTGTTCCATTCTTTTGAACCGCTCTACCTGCTCCATCTGGCGTTTAATATATCCCTCATACTTAATCGAGAACTCAACCTCATCCAGAGCGTCTTTTAAATAGTTATCCCTTGTGATCAACTTTAACACATCCCGAAGCAGTATTTCGGGCCGTTTCACCAATTTCTTAACTGGCTGGGGTTCAACAATTGAAGAGCTTTTGTCGCTGAAAGCTTCATTAAATATATCGGGCTCTATTTTTAATTGGTTCACGTCTTTTTGAAGACGAGCGATTTCATCTTTTTTTTCCATGAATCGCCGATATGTGGTGTCCAGAATAAGCCCGAATCTCCTTCCGTAATCCATTAACCGCAAATCCGCATTATCCTGGCGTAAAAGCAGCCGGAATTCAGCCCTGGATGTGAACATGCGATACGGTTCCTCGTGTTCTTTGTTAATTAGGTCGTCGATCAATACTCCAATATATGCCTCAGATCGATCAAGAATGAACTCTGGCTTTTCCTTTAATTTTAATGCCGCATTCAGGCCCGCCATAAAACCCTGAACGGCGGCCTCCTCATAGCCAGATGTTCCATTTATTTGGCCGGCAAAATAAAGATGCTCCACATCTTTTGTTTCCAGTGTGTGTCGCAGCTGGTTTGGCGGAAAGAAGTCGTATTCAACCGCGTATCCCAAACGGAGAATTTTTGCGTTCTCTAGCCCGGGTATTGTTCGGATCGACCGCTCCTGGATATCTGCCGGCAGACTGGTAGAATAGCCGTTGACATACACTTCCACATTATTATAGCC
>CAZJNP010000321.1:0-4078 GCA_964547355.1 uncultured Calditrichaceae bacterium | reverse complement strand
AGCACCTGCGCATCGGGCGGGGTAATATCCAGCGTCAGGCTGCCGCTGTTTTTGATCAATTGATAACTACGCGAAAGCGTTTTGCCGCGTTCGATTTCAATGATTTCCTTTTTCGGCAAATAACCGGGTTTGGTAATCTCCAGTTCATATTTGCCTGGCAATAATTCAATCCGCGTTTGTCCGCTGTAATCTATTTGATTGAGTTTTATGGCCGCTCCGGCCGGGGTAACGCTTAGCCGTAATACGCCGCTGTTTTTAATCAAACGGTAGGTAAAAGTGTTGGAACCGTTTTCTTTTACTTCTATGGCTTCGTTCACGTCCACGTAGCCGGGGAGTTGCAGTTTTAAGCGGTAAACGCCGGGAAAGAGCCACAGTCCGCGGTCGGTTTGGCCCTTGTCCATATTGTCGATAAAAATCTGCGCGCCGGAAGGCTGGGAACTAATCTGCACGGCCACCGGCTCCAGCTCGTTCAACCGGGAGTTAAACACCACGTTGTCTTCGGTTACTTTTATGGTTTTGTCCACGGCGCGAAAACCGTTTTTTTCAATCTTCAGGCGGTGGCGGCCTTTGCTTAGTCTTACCGCTTTGCCGCTTTGCACCGGTTTACCGTCGATGGTAATATGCGCATCAGCCGGTTGGACAAAAACCGTCACCGGCAACAGGTCGCCGGTTTTGGCCTGCCCTTTTATGCGGATGCGCCATACTTCTTTAGGCTGCAGGCTAATGCCGTAATCGGAGAGGATCAGCTTGAGCGGCTCGTAACCGGTATGATAGATGATCAACACCCGTTCGTCCGGTTGCAAATAAACCATATCTTCTCCGGGCCTGTCGTCCACGCGTACCACACCGTTGTAGGCATCGTAGCTAAAGCCCTCCATATCGGAAAGCACCTTAATTGCGGCGCAAAAGCGGCCGTTGGCGTCGCGCACGGCTACGATTTCGTCTTCGGATTTTTCCGCCTTGCCCGTCAAACGCATTTTGGCTAACTGGGCAAAAGAAGAGGCAACAATTAAGAATACCGTAAGAAAAATAACAAGGCGTTTCATCGTTGGTTCCCTTGTGCGTTATTCCATGTGGTTCATCAGATTGGGGTTTTAGGAATGTATGCATTGGCGATAAAAAATTCAACGAGCAAACAGATATTAAATTGAATGCCCCCCCAAATTTACCATATTCCTCAATCAGGTAATTCCTAAGTCATTCATATTGAATTTTTCTTTTTTTTATTTTCAGATTTCCGGGAGGCAGTGAACTGTTTCTGGAAGAATAATAAGGCAGCCATGATAACGAACCGGGTTTTCGATTTAATGGATTAAATTTCGCCTGCCAACCCACTGGCAGCCTCTGAATAACACGGCCCTTCAGGGCCGTGAAGCGACACCACACGCGTACAGAATAAGGGCTTTAGCCCGAAAGGGTTGGGCTGAAGCCCTTTAAGAACCGGGAAACGGCTTGGGGCACCGCCATGAATGGCGGTGTTAGTCATTACCCGAGGTATGTTAGTCTTAACCGTAATCTTTTTTTTATTTTCAGCCTACTAACATCCATTTTGCTCTTTAGAATCAAGGGCTAACAGGTTCTTCATGTTGTGGTTTTGGGGGATACGCAGGCAAACAGATATTAAATCCAGTCGCCGGTAACCGCGGACTTTAAGTCTGCGGTTTTATGATTTACGGTTACCTAAGAATTAACAGCACGCAGACATAAAGTCTGTGTCTACTTCATGGATTATATCGCACTTGGCGACACTCGGCGTTTTTTTTTGATTTAACGCAAAACACGCGATGGAGTCGCGGAGTAGCGCGATATTTTTTTAAACTAATACCCCGCTTCCCTTTTTTATATCACAAATATTCATCGAAACGGCAAATTCATGGAATTTCTTCTTGAAAAAAGAATTTTTCATTTGTATTATGCTGAATAATTTTAATCGAACATCACATTCCCCGAAGACATCAGCAATGAAACGAATTTTACAGACAGCACCGGATTTTTTTATTCTTTTTAACGGAGTCCAAACCATGGTTAAAGTTTGTCCGGAGCGGGAACGACCCAATGGACGATGGCAAAGGAATTTTTTACGGCCTATCTGCGATTAAATAAAAATAGCTTAGGTGGCACGTCGTGCAGGAAAATCATTTTAACAGGCACCATAAACCATAAGGAGCGTTTGCTATGGCAGCAGAAAAAAACAAAGGAAACGGAGTTTCCGAAGCCCAGATTGCCGTACACTGGAAAGAAGAGGAATATTACCATCCTCCCACAAAATTCATTGCCCAGGCCAACATGACCGACGCGGACATTTACGAGCGCTTTAGCATGGACAATTTCCCGAATTGTTTCAAAGAATACGCTGACATGCTGGACTGGTATGAATACTGGCACACCTTACTGGACTCTGAAAACCCACCCTTTTTCAAATGGTTTGTGGGCGGAAAAATCAACGCCTGCTACAACTGTGTGGACCGGCATCTGCCAAAATACAAAAATAAGGCCGCACTGCATTTCGTCCCGGAACCGGAAGACGAACCAATCCAGCATATTACCTTCCAGGAGCTGTACGTTCGGGTCAACGAATTTGCCGCCTTGCTAAAAGACCTCGGTTTAAAAGCCGGCGATACCGTAACCCTGCACATGCCCATGGTTGCAGAATTACCCATCGTAATGCTGGCCTGCGCGCGCATCGGCGTGATTCATTCACAGGTATTCTCCGGATTTTCCGGCAAAGCCTGCGCCGACCGTATCGTAGACGCCGGAAGCAGATTCTTAATTACCATGGACGCTTACTACCGGGGCGGGAAGCTGCTGGATCACAAGGAAAAAGCAGACACTGCCGTGGCCGAGGCGGAAAAAGAGGGACAAAAAGTGGAAAAAGTGCTGATCTGGCAGCGCTATCCCGGCAAATATTCCAGCCCCACGCCATTGGTGGAAGGCCGCGACATCATCGTGAACGATCTGATTAAAAAATACTACCACGCCGAAGTGGCACCGGAAAAACTTAACGCCGAAGATACGCTGTTCCTGATGTACACCTCCGGGACCACCGGCAAACCAAAAGGCGCCCAGCATTCCATCGGCGGTTATCTGGCCTACGTCACCGGCACATCCAAATATATTCAGGATATTCACCCGGAAGACGTGTACTGGTGTATGGCGGATATCGGCTGGATTACCGGGCATTCGTACATCGTTTACGGGCCACTGGCTCTGGCCGCCTCCTCGGTAATTTTTGAAGGCGTACCCACCCATCCGGACGCCGGCCGGCCATGGCGGGTCGCGGAAGAACTGGACGTCAACATCTTCCACACGTCGCCCACCGCCATTCGCGCCCTGCGCCGCATCGGGCCGGAGGAGCCGTTAAAATACAAATACCATTTCAAACACATGACCACGGTCGGCGAACCGATCGAACCAGAAGTCTGGCGCTGGTACTACAACGTGGTGGGAAAAAAGGAAGCGGTCATCGTGGACACCTGGTGGCAAACCGAAACCGGCGGCTTTCTGTGTTCCACCATGCCGGCCATTCATCCCATGAAACCCGGCAGCGCAGGACCGGGCGTGCCGGGTATTTACCCGATCATCTTTGACGACGAGGGCAATCCCCTGCCGGCTGGCAGCGGCAAGGCAGGTAATATCTGCATTCAGAATCCGTGGCCGGGCCGGATGTTAACCATCTGGGGCGACGATGAGCGTTTCGTGCGTCAGTATTATCAGCGCTACAATAAAGACCCCAACAGCAAAGACTGGCGCGACTGGCCTTACTTTGCCGGAGACGGCGCAGTGGAAGCCCCGGACGGATACTTCCGCATCCTGGGCAGAATAGACGACGTGATTAATGTGGCCGGCCATCGGCTGGGAACCAAAGAACTGGAATCGGCCGCTCTGATGGTGGAAGAAGTGGGCGAAGCCGCGGTGGTCCCGGTGGCCGATCCCATCAAGGGCAAAATCCCGCACATCTTTATTGCGCTTAAGCCGGGTATCGAAGCCAGTAAAGAAATCGAGCAGAAGGTGACCGATACTCTGGCCAAGGAAATCGGCCCCATTGCCAAACCCGGCAAGGTCTGGATCGTGCCTGACA
>CAZJNP010000320.1:0-4088 GCA_964547355.1 uncultured Calditrichaceae bacterium | reverse complement strand
ATATCATCCCTCCTTTAGTTTGAGATATTTGTAAATTTCAAACCTTAATCCCCTGAAATAAAATTCACTTTATTTGTAATTTTAGGGTACAATGACCCGTTTCTTCTTCATCGCACTAAAATCATTTTGCGCACCGCAACGGATGAGCCGCATTGCAGACGGCAAAAATACACACCGCCCGGCAGATCAGGCGCGTGGAATTTAACCGCATATGCGCCCGGCACCTGGATTTTATTGACCAGTTCGGCCACCTGTTGTCCCAGAATGTTGTACACTGTAAGCCGCACTTTTCCGGAATGTGCGATTCGGTACCGAATGCGGGTAACGGCGTTTCCGGGGGCGGACTGCTTTGCGCCGAACGGGTTGGGGTAATTCCCGATCAGCTCCGTTTGCGCCGGAAGCGGCAGGCTGCTTTCCAGCGTTACGTAATCATCGAAATAGACCGTGTCCAGTACTTGCTGTTCGGCCCAATCGATGAGGTAGCTGCGGTTAGACGATTCCATGCGCGTACCGGCAGGTCCTGCCACGGCAAAGCGGTAGAGCAATTCCTGTCCGGCATAGTCCAGATCGAACGGCATGGTGATGGAATATATCTGGTCGCCGTTATCGTCCGATAACGCGGCGCTGTTTTCGCTGCCTTTCAGCGGGGGAAGATTGCCGCGCAGTACTACGCTGTCTTCGGCACCCAGGGACTGGTAAGTCATATCCACATTAAAGGTCAGATAGCGTGGACCGCCTAAACTGATCTTTTGGACGGCGGACCAATCCCACCAGATGTCGTCGCGCCGGGCGCGCACGCGGTAATAGTAATTACCGATTTGATCCACCTGCACCTGATAAAAGGTGTCGCTGATTGCGGCGTTCAAACTGGACCAGTGGCCGCTGGCGCCCGTAGCCTGTTGCAGCTCAAAATACTGGGCCTGCAAGCGGGGACTGATCGACCAGGAAAGTATAAACGCGGTTTCCGATATCATCTCGATCTGTGGGTTAATCATGGGATTGGGTACCAGGCCTTTGCTGGCGCCGTCCACGGCGTTGTAGCCGCCGGCGTTCCAGGTGCCGCGGATATCGTACCAGCCGTTGTCGTCGCCGTTCCAGCCCATGTTCAGGTGGAAATTGCCATTGTTTTCGGCAAAACCGTCCGCAACGATTGCGTGCCCCAATCCGTCGGAACGGTGGATAGCCAGAATCACCGGCCGGGCGTCTTTCATATTGTTAACCACCTCGTCCCAGAAGCCGTCGGCGCTTACTGATTTGTAATGGCCGCTCAACCGGAAATAATTATGGAAAGCCGAGGGCGCATTGGAAACGTTGGCGGTGGAACCGCTGCTGGAAAAATCCATATTCACGCTCACCGCCGCATGGTAGGTAAGCAATCCGGCCGCTTTGCGCTGAGCCGAAGTAGTGTATTCGCCTTCATATTTATTCAGCATATTGGCCCAATCGTAATAAGTGTTGGCAAAATCAGCGCAAAGCTGTCCGGCGTCGTTTTCCGTGTAGCAGTGGCTGCCGGTGCCTACAAGCGGCCATCGGTAAAATGCCAGCACTTCTGCCATCGCCGTGGCCACGCAGCCCGCTGACCAGTGGTTGGGCGTGTAGTAATTGAAAACCAGCGCGCCATTGGCGTAACCCTGTCCCCACACAGGCGTAGGAAAGTAGTAAATGCTGTCCCCGCCGGTTTTTGCCATAAAAGTAACGGGGGTGGTTAGCAGAGCCTGCCACTGTTTTTTGTGTTCCGTACGCCGGTCCGGCTGCGTGCGGATGATGTACTCCCAGCCCTGCAGATTACCGGTCAGGAGCGCCTGCGCCGTTGGCGTGTCAACAAAACGGTTTTGCGCGGAATAGGCCAGCACCGCAGGCAGTTCGCTTTGCGTGCTTAAAAGAATAAATCCGGCCGGGGATAAATGAAGCGCGTAAAACTCCATACCATCCGGCAGGGTAATCCGTTCGATCCGTTCAACGGTAAAGGAACCCTGTGGCATGAAAAGGTGTTCGGCCGCCATGAAGTTTTGCGCCGCCCGCATGGCCTGCCGGGACGTCACCGGTGCGGCGGATAAAACGATCGCTTGCAGTGCGCAAAACAGAGCGATGTATATTAATTTTTTCATATTTACTTTTATCAGGCCACGGCAGCGCTTAGCGCTTGACGCAGCGAAACCCCACATTCACCAGCGTGGCGTTGGGATGGACGCCCAGCCGGAACGTCGTGCGGCTGACCCACGGTTCCAGATTCCAGGCTCCGCCGCGCACCGTGCGCATGGTGCCCGTTTCTGGTCCTGCGGGATTGTCCCACACGCCCTGCGGCGCGTGTTTATAATAGCCGTACTGGTAATAGTCGCGGCACCATTCCATCACATTGCCGCTCATGTCGTACGCACCGGATGGCGAACTGGCGCGGTAAAATCCTGAAGGGGTGGTGCGGGTTCCGGTTTCCTGCTCGAATGGGTCGCCGCTGTCTTCGAAATTGGCTTTGCTGGAATCCACCATATCCGAAGCGTAGCCGTACAAATATTTTTTATTGTTACGCCGATCCCAGGAGGCCGCCATTTCCCATTCCGCTTCGGTGGGCAGATCGCCGCCCAGCCATCGGGCGTAAGCTTTGGCGCCATACCAGCTAACAAAAATCACCGGGAAATCTTCTTTACCTTCCAGAACCTTAAAACGGTTTTGTCTGTACGTGATGTGGCTCATGGGCGCTGCCTGATATGTGCGCAGCCAGATTTGATCCGGATGCGCTGCGCTGCGCACCACGCCTTTGGTAACCGTAATCTGCTGTTGATTGAGCGCCTGATTTAAAAACTCCGCATACTGCCGATTGGTAACTTCGTAGCGGTCTATTTGAAATGGGTCTACTTTGACCTGGTGCTGCGGACGTTCGCCCGACCAGCCCACGCCTTTGGGAGCACCCATGGGAAACACGCCGCCTTTAACTTTGACCATACCCGGTTTGCCATGACGTTGAAAGGAGATTTTTCGTTCTTGCGGTGCGTCTTTTCGTTTGGCCAGGATTTCGTTCATCACAAATTCATAAAGATCGTGTAGAAACCGGGCGGTGTGCGGCTGTACCTCTGGGTTCAGACGCATAGAATTGGGCGTTTCCATGTGCAGGCCGTGTTCGATTAAATCGCTGCGCAGGGAGCCGTAAACGCGCGTTCCCAGACCGCTGTAAAAAAAGGTGAGCGGAATGGACTGATATTCATACACCCGGTCTTCCGGCAGATTCCCAAACACCAGCAGAGGCGGATTCTCGAAATATTTCGTTTTATGTTGGTTGTAGAAGGTTTTGATTTTGCGCAGCTCGCTTTTTCGGAATCCGATGCCCATGGCCTCGATCACCGGACGCTGGATCACTTTCCCGTCCGCCAGTTTGACGGTCAGATCATGGCCGTGAAAACTGCAAAACAATTTAAAGCGTTGCCCGTACCGCAATCCGCTGTTTTTCCAGACGCTGTCCTGATACATATGGTAGATTTCTTCGGCTCTGGAATTCCACACTCGTTCGGGAATGACGCCGCCGCCTTTTTTTGGCAGTTTCATCAGGGGGCGATTGACATCGTACCAGATACCGCGGTAAGAAAGCCGGGCGCCGTAAGCGGCCGTGGAAGGAATCTGGTAGTTTTGGGTCACCAGTTTTACAATAGCTCCGGTTTCCAGATCGCAGTCGCCGTGCGGTGCGCCGATGGCCACGGACTGCCAGCGTGCAGGTTGGGCGTGGTAATTCTCCACTGAAAAGCGCACCGGTTTGGGGATAAGGCGCGCCTGATGCGGGGGAATCGTCTTCAACAGCAGCGGATAGGTTTGCCCGGTTTCCAAATTCCAGAATTCGCGGTATTTTTTATGTACGGCAAACAGGTTTCCGGGGCGCATGAGTTTGTATATCCGTAGTTCCACGCTTTTCCCGGCCAGTTCCGCCAGAACCGGAGTGCCTTCGGCAACGCCTAAAACCCGGATCAACGAATCCGGCACGAAAATTGACGGGCCCAATTGCCGGGTGGCTACAGGCGGTTTGACCAGTTCGGCCTTAAAACGGAGCTCTTTACGTTCGGCGCAGGCATTGAGGATAAACAGCGCTAAAATAAAAAGTAGTC
>CAZJNP010000319.1:0-4089 GCA_964547355.1 uncultured Calditrichaceae bacterium | reverse complement strand
TGACAGCACCGGGTGGTTAGCATAAATTGAAAAACTAAATTATATATACGAATTCTATGTACGATGCTATTGTATATGTGGCTGGATGTTCTGACAATCTTTATTTGCTTTTATTATATTTTTTTTTCAAGCCGAAGACGTCATAATATCTTTCTGCCTGTCTCGTGGTCTCGCATATGTGTATAAGTGACAGGTGTGAATGGTTAAAATCATGCGCTTTGCCGTACGCTCGATCTCTATTTTGGAAACGGCCGCGTTGTTCAAGCGACTGCGAATGTAGCACCGCAACCGTAAATCCTCTTCCAACTTGGGTGCAAAATTCTTTTCATCGAACCAACTGCTGTTCCAGGATTTGGTAATTCCTAATCTAAATCCTATTGGATTTGTTTTTTGTCCCAAAACCGAATCTCCTTACTTATAGAAATTACGCCTGATCTTCTACCACTATCGTAATGTGCGATGTGCGTTTCCGGATGCGCCCCGCTCTACCCATAGACATGGGACGAAAACGTTTCAGGGTCGGGCCGCCATCCACATAGGCATTTTTAATGTAAACGTCTTTCATATCGATGCGCTCGCCTTCTTCCAGATTACCCAGATTGGCAAATGCGGATTTAATTGTCTTGGCAATCGGTTCCGCGGCAGCTTTCTGTGTAAAATGCAGCAAAGACAGAGCCTCTTCCACATTTAAACCATTCACCAGCTTAAGAACCTGCCGCGCTTTTCGGGGCGACATGCGAACATATTTTGTTTTAGCTACAGCTTCCATTCCTTAAACTCCATAGCGGCTTATCGTACACGGCTCATCCGCTCGGCCAGCTTTCCGCCATGTCCGCGGAATGTTCTGGTGGGAGCGAACTCACCCAATTTATGACCTACCATATTTTCACTAATATACACGGGTACGAATTTACGTCCATTGTGCACGGCAATCGTATGTCCCACAAATTCCGGAGGAATCGTACTTCTTCTGGCCCATGTTTTAATGACAACTTTTTTACCTTCGGCATTCAGCTTTTCAATTTTTTTCAACAAACTCTCATCAATATACGGGCCTTTTTTTATCGAACGAGCCATATTCGTACTTTCTCCTACTTACGACGCTTTACAATAAGTTCATCTGATTTTTTACCTTTTTTACGGGTTTTTAACCCTTTACTGGGCTGTCCCCACGGAGAACAGGGAATGCGTCCGCCGGAGGTTTTACCTTCGCCGCCGCCCATGGGATGGTCAACCGGGTTCATAGCCACGCCGCGCACGTGCGGTCTGCGACCCAACCAGCGGGAACGTCCGGCTTTACCAATGGAGATATTCATATGATCCACATTGGAAACCTGCCCGATGGTGGCGTAACATTTGATGGGTACTTTACGCACTTCGCCAGAAGGTAGTTTAACCAGTGCCCATTTGCCTTCTTTTGCCAATAACTGAGCCGAAGCACCTGCGCTACGTACCATCTGGGCGCCTTTCCACTGCTTCATCTCGATGGCATGGATGGTAACGCCCACCGGAATTTTTTCCATCGGCAACGCGTTGCCCACACGAATTTCCACATCCTCTCCGGACATGAGCTGATCACCCACTTTAACACCATCCGGAGCCAGAATATATCTGCGTTCCCCGTCGGCATATTTGAGCAGGGCAATCCGGGCCGTACGGTTGGGATCATATTCAATGGCTTCCACCACTGCCGGAATTCCGTGCTTATTGCGTTTGAAATCGATAATACGATATTTCCGTTTGTGTCCGCCGCCCCGATGTCTCGAGGTTACGCGACCAAAATTGTTACGTCCGCCCGACTTCTTCAGCGGCGCCAGTAGAGACTTTTCCGGTTCGGATTTGGTAATTTCCGCAAAATCGCTTACCGTCTTAAAGCGTTGTCCCGGCGTTATCGGTTTAAATGATTTGATTCCCATTTATTACTCCACAAGCTCTTAAGCGTTTCCAAAAACATCTATTTTATGACCTTCTTCCAGCGTTACAATTGCTTTTTTCCAGGACGGCGTTTTCCCGGCAAAGCGACCAGCTCTGGTTAACTGCTGACGCATTTTTCCCGGCATGACCATGGTACGCACAGATTTCACCTTTACGTCAAATCGTTTTTCAATAGCCTTTTTGATCTCAATTTTGTTGGCCTTTTTTTCCACCTTAAATGCGTACTTGTTCAGTTCGTCCTGTAAACGGGCCATTTTTTCCGTGTACAGAGGTTCCATTTTCAATTTTTTCTCTATCATTTCCCAAGCACCTCATTTACTTTATCAAGCGCGCCTTGCTGAAAAAGAATCGTATCCGCTTTTAATAAATCATATGTGGAAAAACTAATCGATTCCCGCACTTCCACATTGTATATATTAGCTGCCGATTTGACGATCATGGGCGCGTTTTCGGATGTGCAAAAAAGCACTTTTTTATCCGCCAGATTTAAATTCTGGAGGATGTTTTTAAAATTTTTAGTTGACGGTTGATCGAAATTAAAATCTTCCACCACTACAATTTTCTGCTCGCTGGCTTTGTAACTGAGAGCGGAACGGCGCGCCAGTGCCTTCATTTTTTTATTGATTTTCATGTGGTAAGTACGCGGTTCCGGACCGAATACCCGTCCACCGCCCACATGATGCGGCGCGCGAATCGTACCCTGTCGGGCGCGACCGGTGCCTTTTTGACGGAACGGCTTTTTCCCGCCGCCGGATACGTACGAGCGCCCTTTGGTGCTATGCGTACCCTGACGCTTATTTGCTCTGATGACCCGAACATCCATCCAGATGGCGTGATCGTTCGGCTTTATCTCGAACACATTTTTATTTAATTCGACTTCGTCGCCTTTTTTTGACCCGTCTTGTGCAAATACAGTCAACTTCATAATTCACCCTGTGTCAAATCTTTTATTTTCTGATTACTATCAATGACTTTCTTGACCCTGGCAGAGGACCCTTCAGGAAAATCAGATTATTTTCAACATCAACCTTGACTACCTTTACACTCTTCACGGTAATCCGGTCTCCGCCCATACGGCCTGCCATTTTCAAACCTTTAAACACACGCGAAGGATACGAACTTTGCCCGATGGAACCCGGCGCTCTTAACCGGTCGCTCTGGCCGTGCGTTTTTGGTCCGCCGCCAAAACCGTGGCGTTTAACCACGCCCTGAAAACCTTTTCCTTTGGACACGCCGGAAACTCTGACGGTGGTTCCTTCCTGGAAAATATCCACCTTTATTTCATCGCCCAGCTTTACTTCGTTCATATCGCTAAAATCGAATTCCATCAGATGGCGTTTGGGCGCCACCTTGGCTTTTTCGAAATGCCCTTTTAATGGTTTGGTTACCCGCTTTTCTTTGATCTCCCCAAAGGCGATTTGTACGGCGTCATATCCGTCCTTTTCCTTGGTTTTGATCTGGGTAACATAGCACGGCCCGGCCTGCACAATCGTTACAGGTACCACTAATCCGTTTTCATCGAAAATTTGGGTCATACCTATTTTTTGACCTAATAATCCAGACATCACAATCTCCGAACCTTGAATCAATTTCAAGTTTTAATCTCGATATCCACACCCGCCGGCAGCTCCAGTTTCATCAAAGCATCAACGGTCTTACCGGTGGCGTTCAGAATATCGATTAATCGTTTATGGATACGGGTTTCAAACTGCTCCCGGGATTTTTTATTCACATGCGGCGAACGCAGTACCGTATAAACCGAACGGTCCGTCGGCAATGGAATAGGCCCGGAAATTAAGGCGCCCGTCGCCTTTGCTGTACGAATGATCTTATCCGTAGATTTGTCGATCAAATTATGATCGTATGCTTTTAAACGGATTCTTATCGTTTGACTTGCCACTTCCAACCTCGTTTTTTATTCAATAATCTCCGTAACAACACCAGCGCCTACCGTACGACCACCTTCGCGAATCGCAAAACGCAACTCTTTTTCCATGGCGATCTCTTTCTGCAACTCCACTTCCATCGTGATATTGTCGCCAGGCATCACCATCTCTACACCGTCCGGAAGCTTAATCGATCCCGTTACGTCCGTCGTACGGAAAAAGAACTGCGGACGATAGCCGTTGAAAAACGGCGTATGACGACCACCTT